>NZ_JBHTKI010000003.1:0-223230 GCF_042675885.1 Metaplanococcus flavidus
GATGGCAAAGAGGCCACACCCGTTCCCATCCCGAACACGGCAGTTAAGCTCTTTTGCGCCGATGGTAGTTGGGGGTTTCCCCCTGTGAGAGTAGGACGTCGCTGGTCTGGTTTTTTTATGGTCCCGTGGTGTAGCGGTTAACATGCCTGCCTGTCACGCAGGAGATCGCCGGTTCGATCCCGGTCGGGACCGTCTTATGATAAACACAGCCAAGCCGCTGTGTTTATTTTTTTTGTCTAAAAGCAACGGGTTTAATGTCAGATGTAAATTTTTAATTTCAAACATTAGAACGGTGTGAATAATATATTTTGATTTACGGACATATCTCCGCTAAACTATGTAAAGACTTAATAGAGGTGACAAAACTAATGACCTATATGATAGAAGTAAATACGCCTGAAGAAACAGAAGAATTTGCTGCCAAGCTGGCGGGATACCTGCAACCGGGGGATTTGCTGACGTTGGAAGGCGGTCTTGGTGCCGGCAAGACGACATTCACAAAGGGTTTGGCGAAAGGTCTTGGAGTTAAACGGATGGTCAATAGCCCGACATTCACTATCTTAAAGCAATATTCCGGTAATCTGAATCTGAATCATTTGGATGTCTACCGGCTCGAGAATAGCGATGAAGACATTGGTTTTGATGAATTGTTTGCCGATGACGCTGTATCAGTCGTGGAATGGGCACAATTCATAGAAGATTATTTACCGGTAGAGCGACTCGAAATCATTATGGAACGCCTGTCGGAAGAAGGGCGGGCAATCCGTTTTTATCCAATAGGAACACGCTACGAAACTCTTTGTAAGGAGCTTATGCCATGATTTATCTAGGTATTGATACTTCAAATTCCCCTTTGGCCATTGCGTTGGCGAAAGATAACAGCATTCTAATAGAAGAAAGCTCGAATCTCAAAATCAATCATTCGTTGACAGTGATGCCTGCAATTGAAGAAATGATGGCTACGGCAAAGATCACACCGGCTGATTTGACTCATATCGCTGTTGCTGAAGGTCCAGGTTCGTATACAGGCGTTCGCATCGGATTGACAATTGCCAAAACATTGGCTTGGTCCTTGAAAATACCGCTGCATATGGTGTCGAGCCTGAAAGTGCTTGCCGCCAATGGACAGTTTTTTGATGGTATTGTTTGTCCGCTGATGGATGCCAGAAGAGGGACCGCTTTTATCGGTGCCTATGATGGAGAAAGATTGGAATCAGTGATTCCGGATCAGCATAGTGAAGTAAGTGAATTTCTGTTGAAATTAAAAGAATTGGGTCGTCCCGTTTTATTCGTGGGGAATGATATTGAAATTCATGAAGAAACGATAAGAAAAAATCTGGGGGATCAGGCCATTTTCGCAGCGCCATCGAACCGGTTACCGCGTGCTTCAAACCTGATCATGCTGGCGAAAACGTCGGCAGAACAGGAAATCCATCATGCGGTCCCTGAATATCGCCGTATTACGGAAGCAGAAGCAAATTATATTAAGGCGCAGGGCGGCGTTGAATCATGAATGAAGAAGTGGTATTCCGGAAAATGACCGTGAAGGATATTGATGCTGTTTACGACATTGAGCATTCTTCCTTCAGTCTGCCTTGGACAAAAGAAGCTTTTTTTTATGAAATGATGGACAATCAGCATGCCTATTATGTATTGGCTGAGACAGTTGATGGTATAGTCGGTTTCTGCGGATTGTGGATTATAATGGATGAATCCCACGTGACCAATATCGCCATTCGACCGGAACAGCGGGGCAAAAAGCTGGGGGAAAAACTCATGCGTGCCGCTATGGAAACAGCCAAAGAAAACGGGGCAAAGACGATGACACTTGAGGCCAGAGTCAGCAACACGCCGGCAAGAAACCTTTATGAGAAACTCGGATTTAAAAATGGCGGCATCCGCAAGAGCTATTATTCAGATAACTTTGAAGATGCCATAGTGATGTGGGTGAACTTTGATGAATAAAGATATATATGTATTGGGAATAGAGACAAGTTGTGATGAAACAGCAGCGTCCGTAGTGAGAAATGGTACCGAAATTATCTCAAACGTTGTGGCTTCTCAGATTGAGAGCCATAAGCGTTTTGGAGGTGTGGTGCCAGAAATTGCTTCGAGACATCATGTGGAGCAGATTACGATTGTCATTGAAGAAGCCTTGAAAGGCGCCGATATGCTTCCTTCTCAATTAAGTGCAGTGGCGGTAACAGAAGGACCTGGGCTAGTCGGAGCTTTATTGATTGGCGTGAATGCTGCGAAAGCATTCGCTTTTGCCCATCAATTGCCGATTATCGGCGTTCATCATATTGCTGGGCATATTTACGCCAACCGACTGGCGCAGGAAATGGAGTTTCCACTGCTTGCACTGGTGATTTCGGGGGGACATACGGAACTTGTTTATATGAAGGAACACGGTCATTTTGAGGTAATCGGAGAGACCCGTGATGATGCGGCGGGAGAAGCATATGATAAAGTGGCCCGTACTTTAAATCTGCCGTATCCAGGAGGTCCGCATATCGATCGGCTCGCCCATGAAAGCAGTAACCCAGTGGCTTTTCCCCGCGTTTGGCTGGAAGAAGGCACTTATGATTTCAGTTTCAGCGGTTTGAAATCCGCTGTATTGAATTATATGCACAATGCAGCACAACGGGGGGAGCAAGTGGCTCCGGAAGATGTGGCGGCAGGATTCCAGAATAGCGTGGTGGAAGTCGTTACAGCCAAAACCCTGCGTGCCGCCGAGCAATATGGCGTGCGGCAAGTAATTGCGGCTGGAGGGGTAGCGGCCAATAAAGGCTTGCGAACTTCACTGGAAAAGAAATTTGCGGAAAAAGGAGTTTCCTTCTTTATCCCTCCATTGAGTTTGTGCACCGATAATGCCGCAATGATTGCGGCAGCTGGCACTGTTATGTACGAAAAAGGCATCCGCGGCAATATGGCAATGAATGGCCGTCCGGGAATGGCAATGGATTCCTGGGTATAAACGTTTATAAACAATAAAAGCTCTTTACCCACAGTATGGGTGAAGAGCTTTTTACTGGCTGTGAATAACTGTCTACAAGTATGATATTAATTGAAAAAATACGAAAATTACAGCTATTTATCCACTGTTCGTGAACAAAAAAGTGTGCATATGTCAATAGAGAACATTTGTACTTATGCACAATTTGTTAGTAAACTGTTTGTAAGTGGAGAATAACTTGGTGATTTCCTATATCTTGTGTACTATATATCAGTATACTATGTGGATAACATTTTTATAGACTGTGGATAATGTGTGTAACTATGTTGATAGTTGATATAAAAGGAGTGGGTTTGTGCACAACTTTGTGGAAACAAATATTTCGCAAAAAGGTATTGACCAATATGTAGATACGGAAAAGCGACAGCGCCCGTTAAGCTCTGAAAGGCATAAGACGGACCAGCGAAGTGGCGCTCCGCCGCGCAGCTGGGCTGGCTTATGACCCGAAGAGCTGGGCCGCTGGAGTCTGGACAAAGAAAAGCGACAGCGCCCGTTAAGCTCTGAAAGGCATAAGACGGACCAGCGAAGTGGCGCTCCGCCGCGCAGCTGGGCTGGCTTATGACCCGAAGAGCTGGGCCGCTGGAGTCTGGACAGAGAAAAACCGCATACAAAAGTATACGGTTAATTGTTGATATGCTCAAGTTTTTCCTGTAATTGGAGCCAAAGTGTCATCGTTTCTTCGTGCTCTGCTTTTAGCTCTTCCAGTTGCTGCTGCAGCGGGAGAAGGCGCTCATGATCCTGGAAAATTTCCGGATCGGTGAACTGTTCTTCGGTTTCCTTAATTTGCAGATCCAATTTTTCCATATTTTCTTCCACTTCTTCGAGTTGGCGTGTTAATTGGCGTTCCAATTTTTTCACTTCTTTATCGATTTGGGAGGTAGAAGGGATTGTTTCAGTTGAACTGGCGATTGAAGGATTTTCAGCTTCTTCCAACGCCTTCAGTTCTTCTGTTTCCAGTTTCTTTTCCACATAATAATCATAATCGCCGAGATACTCGGTTGTGCCTTCCTTCATCAATTCAACCACTTTGGTGGATATGCGATTCATGAAATAGCGGTCATGCGATACGAATAAGATGGTGCCAGGGTAGTCGAGCAAAGCGTTTTCGAGAACTTCTTTGCTGTCGAGGTCCAAATGGTTGGTGGGCTCATCGAGCAGAAGAACATTCGCTTTTTGCATCATTAACTTTGCCAGTGCAACACGCGCTTTCTCGCCGCCTGACAGCGAAGAAACCGGCTTCAGTACATCATCTCCCGAGAACAGGAAGCTGCCGAGTATGCCGCGGATATCCTTTTCATTGATCATCGGATAATCGTCCCATAGCTCATTTAATACGAGCTTATTGCCCACGAGATTAGCCTGTTCCTGATCGTAATAGCCAAATCGGATGCCGGTGCCGTAATGGATATTGCCGGCAAGCGGCTGAATTTCTTTCATGATGGTTTTCAGCAGCGTCGATTTGCCGACGCCGTTTGGTCCTACTAATGCCAGGCTTTCCTGGCGGTAAAGTTTCAAGTCGATATCTTCGGACACCGGATTTCCGCTGTAGCCGATTTTCAGCCCCTGCACGTTCAGTACATCGTTGCCGCTTTGCTTTTCGATTGTAAAGCCAAAACGGGCTGATTTTTCACTGCCGTCCGGAGCTTCCATCCAATCGGTTTTCTCAAGAACTTTACGGCGGCTCTGCGCCATTTTGGTGGTCGATGCGCGAACCAGGTTACGGGCAACATAATCCTCCAGCTTGGCTTTTTCGCCTTGCTGTTTTTCGAACTGCTTCTGGTCCAATTCGTATTGTTTCGCTTTTTCGTCAAGATAACGGCTGTAGTTGCCTGTGTATTTCTTGACGCGGTGGCGTGATACTTCATAGACCAGCGTGACAATCTGATCGAGGAAATAACGGTCATGCGACACGACCAGGATGGCGCCGGGATAATTTTTTAAATAATTTTCCAACCAGCTTAAGGTTTCGATATCGAGGTGGTTGGTGGGCTCATCGAGAATCAGGAGTTGTGGTTTCGAAAGCAGCAGCTTCGCGAGCATCAGACGCGTTTTCTGGCCACCCGACAATGAAACAACTTTTTTACCGAAATCATCCGGATAGAATTTCATGCCGTGCAGAATGGCGCGGGTATCGGCTTCATATTGATAGCCCCCGGCATCTTTGAAATTAGTCTGCAAAAGATCGTATTCCTGCATGACTTTTTCATTCATTTCAGGATTGTTGTAGACAGTTGGATCCGCCATTTGTTCTTCGAGATGGCGCAATTGTTTTTCCTGTTCACGGAAAGCGTGGAAAATGGTCATCATTTCATCCCAGATTGTCATATCGGACTCGAGCTTGGACTGCTGTTCGAGATAGCCGGTTGTCAGCTCTTTCGGCATGATGATGTCACCGCTGTCATAAGACATTTCCCCGGAAATAATTTTCAGTAATGTTGATTTTCCTGCGCCATTGCGGCCGACAAGAGCGACCCGGTCACGGTGCTGAACTTCTAATTTGACGCCGGAAAGGATTTCATCCGCTCCGAACGATTTATGGACTTGGTTTACTTGCAGAACGATCATTTTGGGTCACCTCTATTCTTTCTAAGTGTAGCTGATAGAGGCAGGCTTCGCAATCGGCCAAGCCTTTACATATCGGGCTGCCTCATGTAAGATAAAGTCGATTTGACAAGACCCTGGGAGGTAACATTTCATGTTACAGGAACCATCAGCTAAAATTCCACAAGCCACTACAAAGCGGCTTCCGCTTTATTACCGATTTCTGCAGAACTTCGCCAATGCGGGACAGAAGAGAATCTCTTCCCAGGAACTCAGCGAAGCAATGAAAATAGATTCTGCCACCATCCGCAGGGATTTCTCGCATCTTGGTGCGCTTGGCAAAAAAGGCTACGGCTACGAGGTGAAGGAACTGCTCGAGTTTTTCCGCAAAACACTGGATCAGGATGAGCCGACAAATGTTGCGCTGATCGGTGTCGGCAGCCTCGGCAGCGCCTTTCTGAAATATAATTTCCACCGCAACCACAATACGAAAATCATTCTTGCTTTCGATTCGAACAGCCCGCATGAGGGTGAAAAGATCAGCGGAATCGATACGTATCATCCGGATATGATTGAAGAGAAGGTAAAAGAATATGGTGTTGAAGTAGTCATTTTGACTGTGCCGTCCCGTTCCGCACAGGAAGTCACCGACCGCTTGGCCACGATGGACATTAAAGGGATTTTGAACTTCACGCCGGTGCGCATTGCCGTCCCTTCGCACATCCGTGTGCAGACAATCGACTTGTCAGTGGAGCTGCAGACTCTGATCTATCTGATCAAGCAAACCTGACTTAAAACCTTCACATTTGTGAAGCCTGCGGAAATAGCCAAAGCGCCACAGATGCTGTAAAATAAGACGTATACTACAGGAGGTGTCAATTATGCCAGGTCCACTAAGTTTAATCGTTATTGCAGTTGTAGCATTGTTAATTTTCGGGCCGAAGAAATTGCCGGAATTGGGTAAAGCGTTCGGTTCTTCACTTCGCGAATTCAAGAATGCCACTAAAGGGCTTGTTGATGATGACGACGATGATATTGCAACAAAGAAGAAAGACGAGCAAAAAGAATTACGATAGGATGTTTATCCGATGACTGAAAAAGATATGACATTAGTTGAACATATAGGTGAATTGAGAAAACGGCTGACGATTATAGTCGTTTTCTTTCTATTGGCCGTGATTGTCAGCTTTTTTCTGGCGCAGCCGCTGATCCAGTATCTGCAGTTTACCGATGAAGCGAAAAACCTGACCTTGAACGCCTTTAAAATTACGGACCCGCTAAAAATCTATATGCAGGTCATGATGATCCTAGCGCTGTTCATTACTTCACCCGTGATCATGTATCATTTCTGGGCATTTATCAGCCCCGGCCTGCATGACAAAGAGCGGCGGGCGACGTTAAGCTATATCCCGTTTTCACTGTTGCTGTTTGTTGGCGGAATTGCATTTTCCTATTTGGTGCTGTTTCCTTACGTAATCGGCTTCATGCTCAATATTTCAGACAACCTTGCCATTCAGGAAACGATCGGAATCAATGAATACTTCCAGTTCCTGTTCCAGATTACCTTGCCATTCGGTTTTATATTCCAGTTGCCGGTGCTGATGCTGTTCCTTACAAGACTTGGGCTCATCACACCGATGCTGATGACAAAATACCGCAAATATGCGTATTTTATCCTGGTGGTCATTGCAGCATTCATTACGCCGCCGGACATCATCTCGCATCTTATCGTAACGCTGCCATTGATTCTTTTATACGAATTCAGTATTGTCATCGCGAAAGTCGGCTACCGCAAGTTTTTGAAAGCCGAACAGCAGCAGGCAATTGAAGACCAACAAAGCCTGTCGGAGGAATAAACTCCGTGAGGTTTTGTTTTTATAGCGAAAATATCTGAAGACAAAGAAAAGCCCGGCTGCAATTTGCAGCCGGGCTCTATTTAATTGAAGAAAAGGCGAAAGATGAACTGCATTTGCTCCAATTGTTCCATACGTTCTATAAAGCGATTGATCGAATCCATATTCAGCTGAATAAGCATGACGTAGCCGTTCAGCAGGATATGGGCGATGATAGGTGTCAGTAAGCGTTTTGTTTTTTGGTAAAGGAAGGCTAAAATCAGGCCGGTTGTGAAATACAGCAGGATATGGATAAATTCCATATGGACTATGGCAAAAACAATGGCGCTGACAGCTGTTGCAATCCAAAAATTGGTGGTCTGGTTCAAAGATCCGAAAATGACGCGCCGGAAAACGAGCTCTTCCATTACAGGGCCGAAGAGGACGACGGCAAAAATGGCGACTGGCACCACTTCTGCGATACTGACAAGATTGGATGTGTTTTCGGAACCTGGTTCGATGCCAATGGCCACTTCAATCAGGGCGGCGATCGACTGTCCGATGAGCAGCAGCAGAAATCCTAAAACTCCCCACCCGATAGACCACCATAAACCAAGTTTTTTGCCTTTCCAGATATCAAAAAATTTCTTGTCACGGAAGACAACAAACATGGCAATGGCGAAACCGATGCCCATTGCGATGAATATAAGCCAGCCGGATGTAGCGGCTTGAGCAGTATCAGGTTCCATGCCCTGATCTATAAAGTAATTGTAAGTGGTGGACAGGAACAGGATCGGAGAAAATTGGATGGCAATAAAGATTAAAATTACATATAGGGAAGTCTTTTTTGTCTTCTTCTTGGTTTTTGGTCCAGAGTCTTTGAAAAATAGATCCTTCACTGGGTTTTTCTTGGTGGCCATTTACGCAAAATTCCTTTCGATTGCAAATCTCTCTTCTATTGTAATTGTTTCGAAAAAATACCGCAAAGATATTGGGAAAAGCGACAGCGAGAGATGGTCCATAATTTTAGGGCCACCTCTTGCGACGAAGCAGCGGAGCGATGCAGGAGCAGCACTTTTGCTGGCTTATGACCCGAGGAGTTGGGCCGCTGGAGTCTGGACAAGGAAAAGTGCAAGCGCCCGTTAAGCTCTGTAAGGCAAGAGGTGGACCAAATTACATTTGGTCCACCTCTTTGCGACGAAGCTAGCGAAGCGATGCAACGCCCTTTCATGTCTCGAAGCTAGCGCAGCGATGCAGGGACAGAGACAGGAGCACTGTGGGTTTAGCAAAACCAGCGAAAAAAGAATAGCTATTCTGGTATATGACCCGAAGAGCTGGGCCGCTGGAGTAAAACCTTCTTCATCTTTTCAAAACTACTTACCTTTCCACTTGCAAATATTCTTTATATTTATTAAACTTGAAAATGGGTTAGCACTCGAAGAGTGAGAGTGCTAATGATTGCATTTATTTATTCAGAGGAGGGTGTTTCAATTGTTAAGACCATTAGGAGACCGAGTTATCATTGAACTCATCGAAGCGGAAGAAAAAACTTCAAGCGGGATTGTATTGCCGGGATCGGCTCAGGAAAAACCGCAGGAAGGCAATGTCATCGCGGTAGGAAATGGCTTGATCCGCGAAAACGGCACACGTACGGAGCTGGATGTAAAAGAAGGCGACCGTGTGATTTTCTCGAAATATGCGGGATCTGAATTGAAATATGAAGGCAAAGAATACTTGATCTTACGTGAAAACGATATTTTAGCAGTAATCGGTTAAATATTAATAAAATACATTTTGATACAGGAGGAAGCTAAACATGGCAAAAGAGATTAAGTTCAGTGAAGATGCACGTACCCTCATGCTGCAGGGTGTAGATAAATTGGCGGATGCGGTAAAAGTTACGCTTGGGCCAAAAGGGCGCAATGTTGTCCTTGAGAAAAAATTCGGTTCACCACTGATTACAAATGATGGTGTTACGATTGCAAAAGAAATCGAACTTGAAGACGCTTTTGAAAACATGGGCGCGAAACTTGTGGCAGAAGTTGCTTCTAAAACGAATGACATCGCCGGTGACGGTACGACGACTGCAACGGTTCTTGCTCAGGCAATGATCCGTGAAGGCTTGAAGAACGTAACTGCTGGCGCGAATCCTGTGGGAATCCGCCGAGGCATTGAAATGGCAGTGGAAAGCGCTGTTGAAGGCCTGAAAGCCGTTTCACAGCAAATCGAAGACAAAGACTCGATTGCACAAGTTGCAGCGATTTCATCAGGCGACGTTGAAGTTGGCCAGTTGATTGCTGAAGCGATGGAGCGTGTCGGAAACGACGGCGTCATCACATTGGAAGAATCACGCGGTTTCACAACAGAGCTTGACGTAGTCGAAGGTATGCAATTTGACCGTGGTTACCAGTCTCCATATATGGTGACGGATTCAGATAAGATGGAAGCGGTTCTTGAAAACCCGTTCATCCTTGTCACTGACAAGAAAATCGGCAACATCCAGGAAATCCTTCCGATTCTGGAGCAAGTTGTTCAGCAAAGCAAGCCTTTGTTGATCATCGCTGAAGACGTTGAAGGCGAAGCATTGGCTACATTGGTGGTCAATAAACTGCGCGGTACATTCAACGCTGTAGCGGTCAAAGCTCCAGGATTCGGTGACCGCCGCAAAGCAATGCTGGAAGATATTGCAGCATTAACTGGCGCTGAAGTCATCACGGAAGACCTTGGTCTTGACTTGAAATCAACGAACATCGCACAGCTTGGCCGCGCAGCAAAAGTTGTTGTGACGAAAGAAAACACGACGATCGTTGAAGGCGCTGGGGATTCTCAGAATATCGTTGGACGCGTCAGCCAGATCCGCAGCCAATTGGAAGAAACAACTTCTGAATTCGACAAAGAGAAATTGCAGGAACGCCTCGCGAAACTTGCCGGCGGCGTAGCAGTGATCAAAGTCGGAGCGGCTACTGAAACAGAATTGAAAGAACGCAAACTACGCATTGAAGATGCGTTGAACGCTACGCGCGCAGCAGTTGAAGAAGGAATCGTGGCAGGTGGCGGTACAGCACTTGTCAACGTCTACAACAAAGTCGCAGAACTTCTTGAAACAACTGAAGGCGATGTAGCTACAGGCATTAAAATCGTTCTTCGCGCACTTGAAGAACCGGTTCGCCAAATCGCGACAAACGCAGGCCTTGAAGGATCGATCATCGTTCACCGCCTGAAATCAGAAGAAGTCGGCATCGGCTTCAACGCAGCAAACGGCCAGTGGGTCAACATGCTTGAAGAAGGCATCGTCGATCCAACCAAAGTTACGCGTTATGCATTACAAAACGCAGCATCCGTTGCGGCTATGTTCCTGACGACCGAGGCTGTCGTAGCAGACATTCCGGAACCGGCAGGACAAGGCGGCGGCATGCCTGATATGGGCGGCATGGGCGGCATGATGTAATATCGTTCAATCATAAAGAAAACTCCTCTCACTTAGTGGGAGGATTTTTTTATGGAAAGGAATAGTTACATCACTTTGCTGTACGCTTCGAAACATAAGGAAAAATAGGATCCATTAATTCGAATTCATAGCTCTCACTGTCCACTTTCCCAACAGCCCTGTCACTATCGTAAAGGTCCAGCATGAATTGGGCCATTTCTTTTGCCGTGTGATACTTTTGGACATTGTCGCTGTAGCTGAACTCATCTATCTCCTTAGCGGTTTTCACAAATTCCGTTTCTGTCATGGCCGGCGCCAGTATCTTTACTTTCATTGGAGCTTCCTGATCACTGAGTTCCTGGGCCAGTCCTTCTGTAAATGCGCTCACGTAGAACTTGGTCGCAGCGTACGATACAGCATTGGGGGCGATCCTGTATCCCAAATCAGATGATACGTTGATTAATTGTGTGCCTTCTTTGTTGGAATAATCACGTGCGTAAAGTGTAGAAAGAGTTGTTAACGCTTCAACATTTACCCGAAGCATCTTTTCAATCTTTTTTACCTGTTGTTCAGCAACAGGCGCACTATTTCCGAAACCGGCATTGTTAATCCAGGTTTCAATGTCATATTCTTTTAGGCTTTCGTATAGCTCATGAACTTGGTCACTTTGGGAAAGATCTGCAGGTTTGATTACGACGTCCAGATCCGCGTTCACGTTGTGGATCGCTTTTTTTAATTCATTAAGCTGAGCTTCCCGTCTTGCAATTAAAATGAGGTTTTTATTCCGTGTCGCAAAAGCTAACGCGGTTTCGTATCCAATGCCTGAGCTGGAACCTGTAATGACGGTATACTTCATAAGAATTCCTCCACTGAAAGTTTTTATGATACATAGCTATCGTACTGTTAACATTAACTGGAAAGCAAATGATGTGAGGGGTTTCTGTGGGCGTAAGACAGCCCGGGGATGCCCGGTCTGCAATATCTTAATTGATTAGCGGACCTGAAAAATAAGAAAACGTGATCCATTAATAAAACAAAATAAGTTTAAATTATGGCTGGCATTTTTAAACTTCCTTCTTTTATGACACCTGTCACTACTTGTTTGCGGATGCATCATGTAAGTTAACGGTAGTCGATAGCCGGTTCCTGTAGGGGAGTGGTCTGTAAAGGAGAATTTTTATGAAAAAAATAGCTTGGATTACGGATACAGCTGCACAACTTGATGAAGCGTTCGTCCAAAAACACAATGTCTATGTGCTGCCTCTCACTGTTGTTTTTGCCGATGGAACGTACAGGGAATCGATTGATCTTACACAGGAAGAATTCTATGGTAAATTGCGTTCAGCAAAAACTTCACCGAAAACCTCGCAGCCTGCCATTGGCGAAATGCTCGCTCTGTATGAAGAATTGGAAGCGCAAGGATACGATTTGGCGATTGCGCTGCACTTGTCCAGCGGATTGTCAGGTACATTTGAAAGTGCACAGTCAGCGTCGGAAATGACGGATTTTAAAGTGTATCCAGTGGATTCGAAGATCGGTTCATTCCCGATGGTAAAGATGATTGAAGCTGGCGATAAACTTTTTGCGGAAGGCAAAGAGGCTGAAGAAGTGATAGCAGCAATTACAGATATGACAGCCCGATCCCATTTGTCCTTTATTCCATCGAGCCTTGAACAATTGCACAAAAGCGGCCGCGTTTCCGGGACGCAAACGTTTTTGAGCAATTTGCTGAATATTAAACTGGTCATCAGTTTTGAAGAGGGCAAACCCGTCATGAAAGAAAAAGTGCGTTCAGATAAGCGGGCAAAAAGCAAGGTAATGAATGCCCTGCGAGCAGATATGGCTGCAGGCGCGGTACCGGAAGTTGCGGCTATTCATTGCAATAATGCCGCCGATGCTGAAAGCTGGAAGAATGAGCTTCTGCAGGAGTTTCCGGATTTAAAAGTACAAGTGGTCCAACTGAGTGTGTGCGTGGGCGTCCATGCGGGTGAGGGCACGACAGGATTAAGTTGGGTAGCGTATTAAACAAAAACAGGGATGAACGCCTGCCGGATAGAAAAATAAAGTAAATTCAAGTATCAAAATAAAAGACTATGAGTTAAACAGAATCCCTGAATTAGACCTTGCGTAAGTTAACCAAACTTACAAAAGGTCTTTTTTGCGATTTCTCACATTGCCACCAATTCTGATAACCCTGAAACGCAATCAAACCCAGTTACGTAAATAACTTAATGATATTCAGGTTTCATTGAAGTAGTATAGAAACCATAAAAGAAGTAAAAACAGGGGCGGAAGGAGCGGGAAGCATGCGGTCGTATTGGTTTTGGGTTTTAATGCTGGGCACGGCATGGACGCTGGGACTTATCCAGTTGTCTCTGGATTTCAGTGAATTGCCTCTGCGTATTTTTGGTAGTTCCTTATTTTTCGGATTGTTTTTCCTGGCACCTTTAATCAGGAAAAATCTGGCTTTGTCATTTTTGAATTTTTCAGGGATGGCAGTCCTGGCAATCCTGGTATTTTGGCCGGCAGCATCGGCAGCATCGAATTTGTATCCGCTGCTGATTTTTGCGATCATCGCCGGCAAAGCGGTTTATCGCCTTCCGGTGAAAGCAGCTGCTGGTGTAGGAACTGTATTAGTGGCCGGCGCATTACTGCATAGTATTGTCGGAGATTCGGGTATATCTCCGCTGTTCATTTTGCTATACGCTCTGCTGGTGTGTGCCGCATTGGTCTTTTTTAGAAAAAGTTACATATTCGAAGACGAATTGCAGGAGCGCAACGAGGCTTTATTAAGTGAATACCGTAAGATGAAGCGGCGGTTGCTGACAGATGAGCAGGCAGCGAGACAGGAAGAACGGACGCATATTGCCCGGGACATCCATGATTCGGTGGGCCATAAGCTGACAGCATTGTTGATGCAATTGGAAGTATTCCGGCTGCAGGCGGAAGGGGATGCTGCTGAACAGCTTCAGGAATTAAAGTTAATAGCAAAAGAAAGCCTGGAGGAAACGCGGAATGCGGTGAAGACCTTGAAACATGATGAAGCGGGAGGGGTCACAGCCATTATCGGATTGATCCGCAAACTGGAGGCTGAAAGTTTTCTGCGCATCCAGTTTTCGGTGAAGCACGGTGCTTTATCCGCCCCGCTCGACAATGAGCAGGTGGTGATTGTCTACCGTGCGGTGCAGGAAGCGTTGACGAATGTCATGCGGCACAGCCAGGCGCGGGAAGCGGATATTCTTTTTGAAGCGCCGGGAGGAAGCATTTTCCGGTTTACGATAAGCAATAAAAACTCGGGAACTGCTCCGTTTCGTGAAGGTTTCGGCTTGTCTTCGATGCGTGAGCGGATTGAGCAGGCAGGCGGCGAATTCAAGGTGGGACCGGAAGGCGGTTTATTCATCGTGAAAGGTTCGTTGCCCTTAATCATTAAGGAGAGTGGTCTGGAATGATTCGAATATTATTGGCCGAAGACCAGACAATGGTGAGGCAAGGATTGAAAATGATGATTGAGACAGATGAAGAGATTCGAGTGACAGGAGAAGCCGTAAATGGCAAAGAAGCGGTGGAGCTGTGTGAAAGCCACGCGTTCGACCTGATCATTATGGATATCCGGATGCCGGTGATGGATGGTCTTGAAGCGACCCGGATTATCTTGTCGCGGCGGCCGGAGACGAAGGTGCTGATTTTGACCACTTTCAATGATGATGAATATGCACTGGAAGCGCTGAAAAGCGGGGCCCGTGGTTATTTGTTGAAAGATGCCGATACGTCAGAGTTGATCCGGTCGATCCGCAGCTGCGTCGAAGGCGGTCTTGTGCTGGAAGACCAGGTTGCAGCGAACATCCTGCCTAAATTGATGAAGCAGCCTGCGCAGGAGAAAGCGGATGAATCGTTGACGCCGAGAGAACTGGACATTATCTGCCGCATCGGGGAAGGACGCAGCAATCGTGAAATTTCCGATGAACTGGCGCTTTCTGTTGGGACGGTGAAAAATCATATCAGCATCATTTTGGATAAGTTGGAGCTGAGGGACCGCACCCAGATAGCGATTTACGCGATTCGCCACGGACTGGTTTAACACAATATGACGGAGGTCATGGTTTTGGATGGAAGTCATGACGCAAGACAGTGGGCGCACTGTCTTTTTTTACATACACTGAGCTTAACGAATCGGAATTTGAAAGGAGAGGGAGAATATGCTGGAAACCGAAGAGTTGAAGAAAGTGTTTAAAGGCAAGACGGCGGTGGAAGGAGCCAGCCTGTATATCGACAAAGGCGAATCGGTCGGCTTGCTTGGCCCGAATGGCGCGGGGAAATCCACCACGATTTCGATGATTTCGACTTTATTGAAGCCGACTTCCGGAGATGTTCGGCTGAACGGCAAAAGTGTCATTAAAAATCCGGCGGAAATGCGGCGGGTACTGGGTGTAGTGCCGCAGGAAATCGCGCTGTATGCGGAACTCTCGGCATATGAAAATCTGAAATTCTTTGGCCGGATTTATGGGCTTTCCGGAAAAGAATTGGAAGCCGCCATCCAGCGCTCTTTGGAATTGGTCGGATTGGTGGAGCGCCAGAAAGAGATTGTCAAAACCTATTCCGGCGGAATGAAGCGCCGCATCAACATTGCCGCTGCAATGATGCATGAACCCGAAGTGATCATCATGGATGAACCCACAGTCGGAATCGATCCGCAATCGCGCAGCCATATCCTCGACATGGTACGTAAGCTGAATAAGGAAAAAGGTTTGACGGTATTGTATACCAGCCACTATATGGAAGAGGTGGAGCGGCTTTGTGACCGGGTTTATATAATGGACCACGGAAAAATCATCGCCAGCGGCACGAAAGAAGAATTGAAAAGCATCCTCTCCAGCGAAGAAACTGTGTGGATTGAATTGGACCGCCCGTATCCGGAGTTTTTCAAAGAACTGCAATCTTTTGAAATGATCAAGCAGGCAAGTGAAGCGGAAAAAGGCATCAAGTTGATCCTTCCTAAAGGCAGTCGGGTACTGGGTAAAATTTTTCAGGCGTCCGAGCGCCATCAGGTTCAAATCATCAATGTCAATGTTCAGACGCCGAGCCTGGAAGATGTGTTCCTGCATCTGACCGGCCGAAAACTGAGAGATTGAGGAGGCTGGCTCCATGTATGCGTTTCTGAAAAAAGATATTCTGATTTTAATTCGAGATCGGACTGAACTGGCTGTGCTATTGACGATGCCGTTCATCTTAATCGCGATTCTTGGTTTTGCATTGAGTGGAGTGCTGAGTGGCAATGCAGAAGTTTTATCGATGGAAGTGGCTGTTGTTCTGGAAGATGATGAGCAGCAAGGGCTGGTTCGATTTGAGGAAGAACTTGAAGGGTCAGGCATGCCTTTGGATGCTCGGAACGGAATAATGGAGGCGGCTGAAGAAACCAGCACGTCTTCAATGCTGCAGGAGATTCTGCGAGATGAAAGCTTGTCTGGCCTGGTTACTGCAAGCGAAATGAATGAGGCAGCGGCAGAACAGGCTTTGGAAGAGGAAGAGGTAGTGGCGATCCTCACGATTCCGGAAGGCTTCACATTTAACACACTGCAAAAAATGATATTGGATGCGGGAGGCGGCAGTGAACTGCAATTGACGATTTCTGACCATTCAGCAACACAGGCAGAAGTTTTTCAAAATATTTTGGAAGAGTTTGTGTGGTCGCTGAATTTTGAAAGTGCCGTTGCAAGCGCAGCGGGTGGCCAGGAGGTGGCGTCGGAAACAGTGCAGCCGCAACTTGGCGGTGTGGAAAGCGTGTCAGCTGTGGAACCGATCAGTTCATTCCAATACTACACGATCGGCATGGCGGTCATGTTCGCCCTTTTTGTCGGTGCCACCATATCAGGGATGGCATTTGTCGAAAAACAGCAATTTGTTTTCAACCGAATTTTGCTGTCGAACCGTCATCCTTTTGTTTATCTCGGGGGAAAGGCGATTTCAGCAACACTTGTAACGTTCCTCCAATTCTGTATCTTATTCCTCCTGTCTTCCTTGATATTCGGTGCGTTCGATTTAACAGATCTGGCGTTTTGGCCGGGTATGCTGCTGATCGTTCTCAGTTTAGCTGTTTGTGTCGGCGCACTCGCTGCATTCTTGATTGCTTTGACGATGCGTTTTAATAATGACACGATTACCACAGTTTTCGCGGGAGGTGTCGTTACGGTCTTCGCATTTCTTGGCGGCAGTTTTACGCCAACAGAAGGCTTGCCAGTTTTCGTTCAGGAACTTGGGGGCTGGACGCCGAATGGGGCCGCTATGAATGCCTTTCTATTATGGGTTCAGAATTTGGAGCTTGTGATGCTTTGGGAACCGCTCAGCCGGCTTCTGCTGATTACAATTCTTCTGCTCGTGTTGAGCCTGCTGATATTTCCAAGAAAGGGGGAGGCATAGCATGAAGTCAGTATTCCTGCTGCAATGGCAAAGGTTGCGTCGCGCGCCCCTCATGGTTTTGTCGTTCCTTGTAATGACCATTATCTTTGTGGCTGCGTTAGGTGGCAATAACCCGGGAGAACGGGGGGGAATCCTTGCTTATGCAGATGATTCATTATCGCAATCGGAAGCAGAAGATTGGGTGGCTTCGCTCAATGAAGCGGAAGAATACCAATTTCAATTAATGAATGAAGAAGAGGTCCGCGACACAGTCGAGGCGGGCGATGCGCCGTTAGCGGTGCGGTTCATGGATGATAATTACCGGATCGTGCTCGCGGCGGATGATATGAGCCGCTTTGTCCTGGATGCATTTTTAACCCGAAAATACCGCGAGGAACTTCGGCTGCAGCAGGTTGAGCAGGAAACAGCTTCCAGCGATATACGGGCACAAACAGGTGCTGAGATGGAAGAACCGGCGTTTCAAGTTGCCACATCCACTCTGGATGGCATAGAGGAATTCCAATATGACAACCAATTGCAGCTGCTGTTTGGGATGACACTGTTCTTTTCGGTTTACACCATCATGTTCAGTTTGATGAAAATAGTAGAAGAAAAGAGATATGGCACCTGGAATCGCCTGATCCTGTCCCCGGTCGGAAAATGGCAAATATATTTAGGGCATCTTGCGTATAGTTTCACCATCGGTTATGTACAGATTGTGCTGATTTTCGTGCTATTTAAGTACTTGTTTAATTTTGATATCGGAGACCGTTTTGGAGTGATCTTATTGATCATTGCCTGCTACACCTTTGCGGTTGTGGCGCTCAGTATGCTCGTCATGAGCCTGGTGACCCGGCCGCAGCAGCTTCAGGCGGTCGTCCCGATTATCGCAACAGGGATGGCAATGATCGGCGGCGCGTTCTGGCCAATCGAACTGGTCAGCAATAACCTGCTGCTGGCAATTTCCAAAGTCCTGCCGATAACCTATGCACTGGATGCGCTGAAAGGTGTTGCGATATACGACCGCAGCTGGCAGGAACTCAGCGAACCGATTTCGATAATGCTGCTGTTCGGCGTCGTTTGTATGGGAATCGGCATCAACTTCATGGAGCGGAGAACTTATTAGTAGACCAAATAGGCAATCTGTTTAGCCGAAACTATGGCTGAGCGGATTGTTTTTTCATTTTCATGGAAGATTTTATTTGCAATTAAAACACGTCACTTTCCACAATCGCCTGAGTCGTGTAAACTGTATAAGGTTAAGAATGATGAGATGTAAATTGATTTTATTGAATACAATTATAGATGCAAAAAGAGTCAGGAACGAAAGGATTGGAAACAGATGTTGAAAGAGAATTTTTGGCGCGATCTGCCGAAGCCATTTTTTGTATTGGCGCCGATGGAGGATGTCACGAATGTGGCTTTTCGCCATGTAGTGGCTGAAGCAGCACGGCCGGATGTGTTTTTTACCGAATTTACGAATACGGAAAGTTACTGCCATCCGGAAGGGATCTTCAGTGTGCGTGGACGTTTGACGTTTACGGAAGATGAACAGCCGATGGTGGCGCATATATGGGGCAATAAACCCGAGCATTTCCGCGAGATGAGCATCGGCATGGCGAAACAGGGTTTTAAAGGGATCGACATCAATATGGGATGCCCGGTGCCGAACGTTGCCGCAAAAGGAAAAGGCAGTGGCCTGATCAACTATCCGGATAATGCCGCTGAAGTTATCCAGGCGGCGAAAGCAGGCGGATTGCCGGTCAGCGTCAAAACGCGCCTGGGCTACACCGATGTTGCGGAGTGGCGTGGTTGGCTGACGCACGTTCTGGAGCAGGACATCGCCAACCTGTCGATCCACCTGCGGACGAAAAAAGAAATGAGCGCTGTGCCGGCGCACTGGGAATTGATTCCTGAGATTAAGGAATTGCGTGATGAAATCGCGCCGGATACGCTGATTACGATCAATGGAGATATTCCGGATTACCAGACGGGCATGGAGCTGGCCGAGAAATATGGCATCGACGGCGTCATGATCGGACGCGGAATTTTCCATAATCCGTTCGCGTTTGAAAAAGAGCCGAAAGAGCACAGCACCGAGGAATTATTTGGCTTGCTGCGTCTGCACCTCGACCTTCATGACAAGTATTCAACGGACATCGAGCCGATCTCATTCAAACCGCTGCGCCGTTTCTTCAAGATTTATGTCCGCGGAATCCGGGGAGCCGGTGAATTGAGAAATCAATTGATGTATACAGAGACGACGGATGAAGTCCGCGAACTGCTGAATAATTTTGAAGCTTTGGCTGAAGTATAGAGCGGAGCTGAAAAGCCGGACTTCGACTGCAAAAAAATAGCGCAATCCCGATTGTAACGGGGTTGCGCTATTTTTATGGGCTGTTTCAGACTCTCGCTATCAAATTCTCAATCACTGTTTCATTGAGCATGTTTTTTTCATTGGGTAAAGGCAAGGCTCTTTTGCCGGTTTGGACGTCTTCCACGAATATAATTTCCCGTCTTACTGTGTTGGAAAAACAGATCATGTATTTTCTTTCGTTGTAATCAATCACACTGAAACGAGTTCGATCTGTCAGAAACCAATTGGGAGATATCAAAATATGCCCGCCTTTGCTGATGGATTTTTAGTTAGTATGACACGAGCCGGAAAGTATGTAAAGGTAAAAAACTGCACTAGCAATGCCAGATTATTAATATTTCACTATTACGATGAGTTACCAACACTTTTTATTCATTGTATATTAAAAGCATTCGCTTTCTAATGGAGGGAAGTCCGTGCTATAATAAGTGGCTTAGGATTAATGTAACTTTCCCTTGTAATCAAACAGGTGGCCAAGGTTTCCGCCTGCCAATAACTCATAGAGGTGTACTGAAATGAATAAACGATGGACGATCGAAAAGATTAGAGAGTTTACTGCAAAAAATTCAGACAGTAAATTGCTGTCGACAGAGTATCATGGTTTTTCCCAGAAACTGCTGTTCAAGTGTGCATGTGGTAATAATTTTGAAAAAACATTTACGAAGTTCAATAAGAACAACCAACGCAAATGTGATGTATGCCAGCCGCCAAAAGAACCGCGTGGCGCATAAGAATAAAAGAAGAGCGCAAATTTCCTTCAGGGAATTTGCGTTTTTTTATTTGCCATAAAACATTTCCGCGTGTAATTTGAGCAAGAAATTTGACCGACACATCGCAAGTGAGAGATTATACAAATGGAGTTTAAAAAAAGATTGAATAATTAGAAAACAATCATTTACATAAGCTGCCGGAAGTTGTAGAATAAAAAATAAGAACAAACGTTCCTTTTGTGTGGGGTGAATTAGAACTCCTCAAAGTCAATGTTGCATACCTATATTTCATGAACGTTCCTTCCATACATAGGAAAGGGTGAGAATAGTGGAAAATGCAAGTTATCGGCCGGCGACCACTGAATGGGCAATTGAAGCAAAAGGCATTGTAAAAGTTTTTGGCAAGCACCGGGCAGTGGACGGTGTGGATTTAGCGATCCGAAAAGGAACAGTGTACGGTTTTTTAGGGCCGAATGGTGCCGGAAAAACAACGGTAATTCGAGTGCTGGCCACCTTGTTGAAACCCGACGGCGGATCAGCCCGGATTTTTGGGCACGATTTAAGCAAGGAAGGCGACAAAATTCGGAGCCGCATCAGTCTGACAGGTCAATATGCCTCGATTGACGAAGATTTGACCGGTCTGGAAAATTTGATCATGATGGCCAGGTTAATGGGTTATGGACGCAAAGAAGCAAAAGTGCGTGCAAGGGAATTATTGACTGCATTCGGGCTGGAAGCGGCAGCCAAGCGACAAGTGAAAAATTATTCAGGCGGCATGCGAAGACGAATTGATATTGCTGCGAGTATCGTTGTTACACCAGACTTATTATTTTTGGATGAACCAACGGCCGGGCTTGATCCGAGGAGCCGGAATCAGGTATGGGATATCATTCGTGCGCTCATTAGCGAGGGCACTACCGTCATGCTGACGACTCAATATTTGGATGAGGCCGATCAACTGGCAGACCGCATTGCGGTGATTAACAAAGGTAAAATCATTGCAGAGGGTACCAGCAGTGAATTGAAGGCATCGGTGGGTACGGGCACTTTGAACATTCGGCTGGTGGAAACTGAAGACCGGCCACGGGCCATGGAAATCCTCAAAAAGAAACTTGCTGTGCCGGTTCACATGGGTTCAGATTCAGCATCGCTGACGGCACAGATAAACGATTCGTTCCGGGTCGCGGATGCGTTAAGTGAATTGTCACATAAACGGATTGCAGTAAGTGATTTTTCATTTGGCCGGCCAAGCCTCGATGAAGTGTTCCTGACTTTGACCGGACATGCCGCTGAACACGAAGCTGAACCTGAGGAGGGCGTATCATGACTGGCTATATTGAACAACGGGAAAAAGAGACCAGTGAATTGCGGCTGAATGAATCAATCGCATCCAGCCATCGGCCAAAACCGCCAAGTGCGATCACTTCGACACTGACTTTCGCGAAACGGGCCATGTTGCGCATTAAACATGTTCCGGAGCAAATGTTCGATGTAACGGTTTTTCCAATCATTTTTTTATTGATGTTCACTTATTTATTCGGTGGGGCAATTGCCGGGTCCACGGAAGAATATCTTCAATTTCTGCTGCCCGGCATCCTGGTGATGACTGTCTCTCAAATTACGATGTATACGGGCATTGACCTGAACGATGATATTCGGAAAGGGATTTTTGACCGGTTCCGTACGCTGCCCATTTGGCTGCCGTCAGCACTCGTCGGGTCGTTATTGGTGGATGTTGTCCGCTATTCGCTTGCATCGACAATCATGCTCGGGCTTGGATTCATTCTCGGTTTCCGGCCGGAAGGCGGTCTCATGGGGGTACTGGGCGCAGTTGTGCTTGTTTTGGTGTTCTCGTTCAGCTTGTCCTGGATCTGGACAGTCTTCGGTATAATTATGCGTTCGGAAAAATCGCTGATGATGATGAGCTTTATGGTGCTGTTTCCGCTGACATTTGTCAGTAATGTATTTGTCGATCCCAGCACTTTGCCGTCCTGGCTGCAGAGCTTTGTAAACGTCAATCCGATCTCCATTCTTGCCACCGCAGTGCGCGGAGCCATGCATGGTACTGCAACGGTGGAGCAGGTTGTGTGGGTGCTCATCGTATCCGTGATCATGACGGCCATATTTGCACCGATCACCATCTATTTGTATCGCAATAAACAATGAACGATACCAAAAGAAATGGAGTACTCGAGACAATTATTTACTCCACGAAAAAAGCTCCGGATATGGTCACTGAAAAGTGTCCATGTCCGGAGCTTTGTTTTGGTTAATTGAAGAAGTATTTCTTTTACTCGTGTTTTATATATCTTGAACTAATAAATCTGTAGTAGTCGATATTCCGCAAAACAGTTTGCTAAGACATTGGCCGAAGCCTGCGAGGTCAAGTCTTTGCGACAAAGCAGCGCAGCGGTGCAGCGTACTTTCATGTCCCGAAGCTAGCGTATGCGATGCAGAGACAGGAGCATGCTTATTTAACCCTGTGATTTAGCCGTCTGCGCTGTTTTGCTCCATACCTTTAAAGAGTTCACTGAGCACAGGCGCGCCTACGGACTGGGCGAAGCAATAAGACGAGTGCTCTTCTCGGCTTATTGTGAAAGCCTTGTCCAAAGCGCCGAAGCGTCATATTTACGCTATTTCTTTAATTCAACATAACTAATTCTTTATTTTACCCATTCGCCGATCAATTCTTCGTTCTCTCCGACCCATTTCTCAGCACCGGCAAGAGGTTCCTCGGCACTTTCTACGTAGTCAATAAGTTCGCCGATTTGTTTGTCATTCATCTTCCAGTTTTTGAGCCATTCGCTTACATCCGGATTCTCGTCTTCAAACCCTTGTCTGGTCGCATGGTGGATTTTTTCTACACCACCAAATGTGTTTTGTGGATCTTCCAGAAATTTTAAGTCAAATTGGGAAAATACCCAGTGCGGACTCCAAAGTGGCGCTACAATTGGTTCGTTGTCTTTAACTGCTTCATTGATTTCAGCCAGCATTGCAGCTTCAGAGCTTTGCTGCAGTTCAAAGTCCAGGTCGTAGTCCTTGATCAATTGTTCGGTAACTTCCATTGTTCCTGCGCCAGGATCAAACCCGACAATTTTGCTGTCGAACAATTCTTTGTGTTCGTTCAAATCTTCCACGCTATTAACTTCTTCCATATAAGTCGGTACAACTAGCCCTACTTTTGCATTGTCAAACCAGGTAGCCTCCGAGAAGTTGACCGAATCCTGATATTGCTCCAGATAATTGGCATCCTGCACAGGCAGCCAAATTTCCAGGCTGGCGTCGATATCTCCTGTTTCCAAAGCTTTCATCGTAGTACCCATGTCCAACACACTTAACTTAACGTCATATCCTTTTTCGTCCAGAATGACTTTCCACATATTCGTTACGGCAATATTTTCTGCCCAGTTAATTTGGCCGATCGTCAATTCTTTCTTATTGTTCTCAGTCCCAGTTTCTTCCTGCTCGCTGTCCGATGCACCATCCGCGTTTCCGCATGCCGCTAGTACAGCAATCATGAAGATTGCCACAATGAAACCAAGTCCTTTTTTCCAGTGATTCATGTTGTAAAACTCCCCTTTTTAAGTATCTATATTAATTAAAATACATTCTAATATTAAATATATTAAAAGTATTAAAATTTTATTTAACGAAAAAGCAGAACGAAGTTAGCCCTTTTTTATAAAAGAGTGGGCATCTGTAATAGGGGACAGTCCACAGCAGTGGGCTGTCCGATAACTTGTTAATGCTTAATCCCTTTGATCTTTAGGTAAAAATTCAAATATTTCGCCGCTTCTGATGCTCTCGACCAAGTCATCCAACCAATTGTAATATGCTTTGGATTCCTCCAATTGATCATAGAAATGTTTTGCTTCCGCCACAACTTCCGGTGTGCTGCTGGAATCTTTGATGATGTTGATGAAATCTTCCTGAGACTCCTCGATTGCTTCCATGTTCATTTTTACTTCCCGTTCCCACATCAGGCAGTAAAATTCCATAAATGAACGGAAGAAATTTTTCTCAGCTACATACGTATGTTTCCGGGAACCGCGGGTAAATGTTTTTTTCACCATTTTTATATCCTGCAGTTTACGGACGCTTGTACTCATGCTCGGTTTGCTCATTTCAAGCTCAGTGCGCATTTCATCAAGCGTCATTTGATCTTTGAAATACATAGTCGCATATAAATTTGCTGCAGCAGGTGTGACACCATATAAGTCCATAGTTTCTGCAATTGCGCCGATTACTTTGTCTTTGGCTTCTTCTATTTTGGTTCTGGATCGTTCACTGGATTCACTCATAATCTTGCTCCTTTGTTAATAAAGTAAACCGTGTTAAACAATAATTAAATTTTCTTAACAAACTTTATGTTAACGCGTTGAGATTAAAAGTCAAATGCAAATCGACATTTTCCCTGCTTATTTTGCCTCTTCCTTCATTAACTAGCGAAGTGAAGAAAAAATAATTTTTTTAAGAAATGATGTTAAGACTATCCAAAAGTAATTTTGACAGTCCTAAAAAGGCATGTTATGGTTTTTTATGTTAAATAAATTCTTAACAAACTTAATTTAATGGAAATTGGAGTTGAGAGCTTTGAATATAAAACTACAACAATACATCGATGGACAGTGGGTAGAATCAATTTCAGGGAAGACACGGGATATTATCAATCCTTATAATCAGGAAGTTATCGCTACGGTTCCGGACGGCGATGAAAGCGATGCAAAAGCAGCAATCGCTGCCGCAAGAAGAGCATTTGATGACGGGGAATGGGCTTTTACCCCAGCAACTGAGCGAGGGGCTATCGTAAGGAAGATTGCCGAGCTGATTGAACGGGACAAAGAAGAACTCGCGCATCTGGAATCGTTGGATACTGGCAAGACAGTGGAAGAGAGCAATGGGGATATGGATGATATCGCAGGTGTATTTCGGTATTTTGCAGAACTTGCAGATAAAAATGGTGGAGAGCTGATCGCGTCACCGGTGCCAAACTCCATTAGTAAAGTAGTCCACGAACCAGTCGGCGTTTGCGGACAAATCACACCGTGGAATTATCCGTTGCTGCAAGCTTCCTGGAAACTGGCGCCAGCGCTGGCGACTGGCAATACTTTAGTGATGAAACCAAGTGAAATCACACCACTTACTACTATTAAAGTATTCGAATTGATGGAAGAAGCGGGAGTGCCGGCAGGTGTTGCAAACCTGGTGCTCGGTTCGGGAGATACGATTGGCGCAGAGCTTTCAAGCAATACGGATGTTGATCTTATTTCGTTTACGGGCGGCCTGGCTACCGGCAAGAAGATTATGCAGGCTGCCAGCGCAAATGTGAAAAATCTGGCGCTTGAGCTTGGTGGAAAAAATCCGAACGTCATTTTTGCAGATGCTGATTTTGAAGTGGCTGTCGACCAGGCATTGAACGGCGTATTTTTCCACGCAGGCCAAATTTGTTCTGCTGGAACAAGGCTGATTGTGGAAGAAAGCATACACGATGATTTTGTGAATGCTCTTGTGGAGCGGGTGAAGAAATTCAAGCTGGGAAGCGGATTTGAAGAGGATACTCAAATGGGGCCGCTTATTTCAGCGGGCCACTTAAAAAAAGTGGAAGACTATGTAGCGACGGGCATCCAGGAAGGAGCCACCGTAGCAGTTGGCGGCAAACGTCCGGAAGAGCCTGAATTGCAAAATGGCTTTTTCTACTTGCCGACTATTTTCACTGATTGCACAACGGATATGAACATTGTGCAGGACGAAGCGTTTGGTCCGATAATCACTGTGGAAAAATTCCGGACAGAAAAAGAAGCAGTAACACTTGCCAACGATTCCATCTATGGGCTTGCTGGAGGAGTTTGGACGAACGATATCGCGAAAGCTGAACGTTGTGCAACAAAAATGCGGATGGGTACGGTTTGGATCAATGAATTTAATCTTTATTTCCCCCATGCACCGTGGGGTGGATATAAACAATCCGGTATCGGGCGTGAATTGGGCAGAATGGGCATGGAAGAATATACAGAAACAAAACATATTTTCCAAAACCTTAAACCTGAGGTTATCAACTGGTTCTAAAACAATAAATTCCATAAGTTCGTTGCAGTGTTTTTATGCAGCCAATTTGGAGCTGACGAATTAATTAAAGTAAATACCCTATAGAAAAGAAATCAGAGTGAATTTGATAGCAGAAGAAGGGCCACGGCAATGAATTATTGCCGGTTGGATTCCTTCCTTGCGGTTTCAATATTCGAGGAGGAACAGAAAATGAGTGAAAGATATGATTATATTGTTGTTGGAGGCGGAAGTGCGGGTTCAGTGCTCGGCGATCGTTTAAGTGAAGATGGTACAAAAAAAGTACTTGTTCTGGAAGCGGGGCGCAGTGACTATTCATGGGATCTATTGATTCAAATGCCGGCAGCTCTGCCATTTCCTGCAGGCAACAGCCTTTACGATTGGAAATATGAATCTGATCCTGAACCATTTATGAATGGGCGCCGCATCAAGCATGCTCGCGGTAAGGTGCTCGGCGGATCGAGTTCAATCAACGGAATGATTTATCAACGCGGAAATCCCTTGGATTATGAGCGCTGGGGAGCTGACAATGGAATGGAAACATGGGATTTTGCTCATTGTCTTCCATATTTCAAACGTTTGGAAACAGCTTTGGCATCTCCGGATGATGATCTTCGCGGCCATGACGGTCCGATTAAACTGGAGCGCGGACCTGCTACAAATCCGTTGTTTCAAGCTTTCTTCAATTCGGGAGTAGAGGCTGGTTATTCACGGACGCCGGATGTAAATGGATTTCGCCAGGAAGGATTCGGACCATTTGATAAGCACATCTTCAATGGCAGACGCTTGTCAGCTTCTCGTGCCTATCTGCATCCGGCAATGAGCCGCCGGAACCTGACGGTGAAAACGCGGGCTTTCGTTACGAGCATCGATTTTGAAGGCACACGCGCCAAAGGATTAACGTATAAGCAAAATGGCAAAATCCATCGAATCGAAGCGGATGAAATTATCCTTTCCGGCGGTGCAATCAATACGCCGCAGCTGCTTCAATTGTCGGGAGTCGGAAATGCGGAACACCTCCGCTCACTTGGCATCGATCCGGTAGTTGATCTTCCGGGTGTAGGAGAGAACCTGCAGGATCACCTCGAAGTCTACATCCAGCATTCTTGTCCGCTGCCTGTCTCGCAACAGCCAAGCTTAAACAAAGCGCGGATGCCGTTTATCGGGTTGCAGTGGATTTTTGCTCGCACCGGACCGGCCGCAACCAATCATTTCGAAGGCGGCGGTTTCGTCCGTTCGAATGAAGATGTCAAATACCCGAATCTGATGTTCCACTTCCTTCCGGTCGCTGTAAGGTATGATGGGCAAAAGGCGGATACCAAGCACGGATTCCAAGTGCACGTAGGACCTATGTATTCGGATGCGAGGGGTTCATTGAAAATCCGCTCGAAAGATCCGAAAGTTTATCCGAGCATGGTCTATAATTATCTTTCGACTGAGCAGGATCGCCGTGAGTGGATCGAAGCGATAAGAGTGTCCCGGAAAATCATGTCGCAGCCGGCAATGTCTCCCTATAATTCAGGAGAAATGTCTCCTGGACCTTCCGTCAGCACAGATGAGGAGATTTTGGAATGGGTGGCGAATGATGCTGAAACTGCACTTCACCCATCCTGTACAGCGAAAATGGGACCGGCTTCGGATCCAATGGCTGTCGTAGACCCATTATCGATGAAAGTGCACGGATTGGACAACGTACGGGTGGCGGATGCTTCTGCCATGCCTTACGTGACGAACGGCAATATTCATGCCCCTGTGTTAATGCTGGCTGAAAAAGCGGCGGACCTTATCCTTGGACGTGAGCCACTCGAGCCGATCGATGCTGACTTCTATCGTCACGGCGTTCATCCGGCTGATGCAGGCACGGTGACAAAATAAAAAATTCCATCAAATGCCCTCTTTCCTTATGTATCTGTTCATTGAACGTACATTGGTGATAGAGGGTTTTCTTTTAATTGATCAAGGCAATGATTTCAGGAATGCGGAATAGAATCTTACTGACAGCTTGGTGCATATGTTTATAGACAGCAGTCCAGCGGCCACCTATGCTATCATTAGAAGATAAATTCGGTTTTGATACAGGAGGTTTCACGATGGACAACAATGATATTTTAATCCGGCTGCGCTATGCGCTGGATATTAAGAATAACGATATGGTGGAAATTTTTAAGCTGGGCGGCATCCAGCTGACTAAAGAAGACATGCAGAAGGTGCTGACGAAGACACCGGAACGCGACGAAGATGAAGATGACAGCATTTTTACAGATAACGGCAATGATGATTATATGCCGGTGGACAACGCGATGCTCGAGTCGTTCCTTAACGGTTTTATCATTCACAAGCGTGGGCGGCAGGAAGGCCAGACCGGGACGCCGCCGCTGACCAATGAACCATCGAAGAATCTGCTTTTGAAGAAAGTGAAGATTGCGCTCCAGTTGACGAGTGAGGATATGCTTGAAATCCTGCAATCTGCCGGAGTGACCGTTTCAAAAAGCGAATTGAGCGGCTTGTTGCGCAAGCAGGGCCATAAGAATTACAGCCTCTGCGGCGATCGCTACGCACGCAATTTCCTGAAGGGCCTGGCGCTGAAGTACAGAAAATAAACAGGACAAACCGCATCTTTTGGTGCGGTTTTTGTTTTGGCTCAATAAATTTATTTGATTGGAATTATAAAGAGAAGTTTCTTCAGGAGAAATATTCTTTATTTGCAGGAATCAGTCTGAGAAAGAGAGAATTCGAAGGGTGTCGGGAGGAGGAATTCGAATGGAACGCGAAACTGAAGCTTGCTGTGGGGTCAGCAGGCCAAAAACGACAGCAGAAAAGTCGAGTGGAAAAGATGAAGTCCTGTCGCTCAATCAGAAGAACGAAATTTATTTTACAGAAAAAATGGTGCGCATTGAAGGCGGCACATTCCTCACGGGAACAAACGATGCAGAAGGATTTCAGGCAGATGGCGAAGGGCCGGTGCGTGAACGGAAAGTGGAATCGTTTTTAATGGACAGCCACACCGTCACGAACGCTGAATTTTCCCGATTCGCCAAAGAGACGGGATATGTAACCGAGGCCGAAATGTTCGGCTGGTCGTTTGTATTTTATCAATTTATTTCCCGGGCTATAAATACCGAAATTCAGCAAGTGGCGGCGACTCCCTGGTGGTTCGCGGTCGAGCGGGCTTACTGGTTCCAGCCGGAAGGTCCGGGCTCATCGATAAAGGGAAGATTGGATCATCCGGTTATCCATGTGTCATGGAACGATGCGCAAGCTTTTTCGAAATGGGCCGGCAAGCGTTTGCCGAGCGAAGTTGAATGGGAATACGCAGCGCGGGGCGGTCTGCAACAGAAGAAATATCCATGGGGCGATGAATTGACGCCGAACGGCGAACATTACTGCAATATTTGGCAGGGAATATTTCCGAATTCGAATACCGGAGAAGATGGCTATGCCGGAACGGCGCCCGCTTGTTCATTCCCGCCAAATGGATTTGGTCTTTACAATATGGCCGGCAACGTGTGGGAATGGTGCGCAAACCCATTTGAACAAGAGCTTACAGAAGAGGTGAAGGAAGAGAACGTTCACAGAGCCATGCGCGGAGGATCTTATTTATGCCATGAATCCTATTGCAATCGGTATCGGGTAGCGGCACGGACCTCGAATACAATGGACAGTTCTGCAGGCAATATCGGATTCAGGTGCGTGGCAGATCTGTAAAAGGAGGTATCAGCATGACGAAGAAGTTGAACATCCTGATGGTGATTTCACATGACACAGGCCGGCATTTGGGCAGTTACGGAAAGAAAGTGGAGACTCCGGAACTGGATAAGATTGCAGAAGAAGGAATTCAGCTTGATAATTATTTTTGCTCCCAGCCCCAATGCAGTCCAAGCCGGGGCAGTATCCTGACAGGAAAGTACGGACACAATCATGGGTTGATGGGGCTCACGCATCTTGGACATACGATGAAAAAGGGAGTCAAAACCATCCCTTCAGAATTAAAAACGATTGGATATGATACTTGGCTGTTCGGATTTTTTCATGAATCCATTGACGGCGTTTATGAAGGAGGGAAATTGGGATACGAGCATGTTGTGGAAGTTCCAGGAAATGCCGCCAGTAAAGTTACAGATGAACTGGAAGAATTTTTGAAAGAACGATCAGCATCCAAAAATGAAGCACCGTTTTACGCGTCAGTCGGATTCGAAGAAACTCATCGTCCGTTTGATGGCTTTGAACCGGATCCAATTGATTCTGTGGAAGTGCCGCCGTACTTGCCCGACACAAAGGAAGTCAGGGAGGATATCGCCTTTTTCCAGGGCTCGGTCAAGGAGTTGGACCGGTCTGTCGGGAGGATTACAAAAATGCTGGATGCCGCCGGTCTTGCTGAAAATACCGTGTTGATCTATACGACCGACCATGGAATCGCGTTTCCAAGGGCAAAAGGGACATTGCTGGATGCCGGATTGGAGACGGCTTTGCTGATCAGATTTCCAAAAGGGATGGTAAGGGAAGGAAGCAGGAAGGATGCTTTATTGTGCAATATCGACTTACTGCCGACGTTGCTGGAAATTGCTGGAGGACAAGTGCCGGAAGGGATTGATGGGCGCAGCTTTCTGCCTTTATTGAAAGAGGAGGAGTACACGGAGCGAGATCATTTTTTCTGTGAATTGACATGGCATGACCGTTACCATCCGATGCGTGGAATCAGGACACATGATTTTAAATATATCCGGAATTTTGAAGACGGTCCGAAAGTTTATCTGCCGTACGATATTTACACAAGCTTGTCCGGGAAAGTGGTTAGAGATGATTATGCTGTGCCGAATTCCAAAGAAGAGCTGTATGATTTGAAAGCCGACCCACTTGAAGAGACAAATTTAGCCAACAATAAATCCCATCACACGAAATTAGTGGAGTTAAGGGAACGAGTCATGGCCTGGATGAAGGAAACACAAGATCCTTTGCTGAAAGGACCGGTTCCAGGGGTGGAAGCGGAAGAGTGGCAACAGCAACATGATAGATAAAGGGAAGAGTTGTCAGCATGAGCTGATAACTCTTCCTGCCGTTCATCCATCAGCTGAAATGGAATATCCATTGACTATTAAAATGGATGGATTTATACTATATAAAATAGCGAATATACAGAAAATACTAAATATATAGTCAACTTAGGTGACTCGAGAGATGGAAAGGTTTACAGACATTTAAAACGGTCCGGGCAAAACCTGAAGGGGCCATCTCGCTTTTTTATGCGAAAACTAATGATTTCAGATACTCGGACAACTCCTGAAGGGGGGAACTGTGATGCTGGATTATTCGCTCGGACAGGGAGCATATGAAAATTGGGTCTTGGCCGAAAGGGATTTTTCCGCCCTTCATCTGGGGAAAAGCGAAACGGTGATGATGCTGGGAAACGGCTATCTTGGTTTGCGTTCTGCAACTGAGGAACCTTATTTGAATGAACAGAGAAATCTTTTCATCAACGGAACCTTTAATCAGGCCGACAAAAACGAAGTGACAGAATTGCCGAATGCCGCAGACACAACCCGGCTGGATATTCGGATTGACGGGCAGCGTTTCAGTCTCGAATTCGGAAACAGTGAGGATTACAGCAAACAGCTGAACCTGAAGAATGCTGAACTCATTCGTTCATTCGTCTGGACATCACCGAAAGGAAAAGAACTGCAATTCCGCTTCAGCCGCTTTGCATTTTTTGACAATCTTCATTTAATTGGAATGAAGATGGAAGTTGAATGTCTGTCGCATGCTGTCGTGTTATCAATCGATAGTGGCATAGATGCGCGGATGAGCAATTCCGGCGTTCAGCATTTCCTTGAGGGAGACCATAGAATTATTGAGGAGCATTTTCTGCAGCTCACTCAAACGACCACTCAATCGGAAATCGATTTTGTCCATAACGCTGTACATATATTAAAAATCAACGATGAGAGAATTACTGGCAAAGCGGATAAAGATATCGACCGGAGAAGAGTATGGCTGTCCTTTGAAGCCGGTCTGGAGCCGGGCGACAGCTTTGAGATGGAAAAACTCATTACAGTGCATACAAGCCGGGACAAAGACAGGGACGCAGAGCCTTATAGTTTGATGCACTTGCAGAAACATTCACATGCAGAACTAAAGAAACTCGAAGAAAAAGGCTACGAAAAACTGGCGGAATCGCACCGGCTGGCGTGGCAGAAAAAAGTGTGGGATGAATATCCCTTTGAAGTGGAAAGTGAAAATCCGACAGATCAACTGGCGCTCCGTTTTTCGCTGTATCATTTGACCGCCATGGCGCCGGCACACGATGACCGGCTGGGAATCGGCGCAAAAGCCTTAAGCGGCGAAGCGTACAAAGGGCATTCGTTTTGGGATACCGAAATTTTTATCTTGCCATTCTTTATTTTTTCAGCGCCGGAGACAGCAAGATCCCTGCTGACATACCGTTACCGGGGATTGCCGAGTGCGCGTCGGAAAGCCATAGAAAACGGCTATGCCGGAGCCATGTATCCGTGGGAAATGGCATGGCCGACCGACGGCGAAGCAACTCCGGAATGGGGCGGAATCGATATCGTCACCGGCGAGCGGACGAAAATCTGGCCCGGACTTATTGAACATCATATTTCCGCTGACATCGCTTTTGCAGTTTACCAATATGCAAATGCCACCGGTGATAAAGAGTTTATGGAACGTTATGGTTACGAGATGGTTTTCGAGACAGCCAGATTCTGGGCAAGCCGACTCGAATGGAATGAAAAAAGACAGCAATTCGAAATTACCGATGTCATCGGTCCGGACGAATACAAAGAACATGTCGACAATAATGCATTCACGAATTATATGGCGTATTTCAATTTAAAGCTGGCGATGCATTATGCGGAGGTAGTGGAAAAGAAAAATCCGGAGCTGTTTGCGAAATTTGATGTGGAACAAGCTTATTGTGAGTGGCACAGTAAAGCGGCGCAGCTCCATTTACCGAAACCGCGCGAGCCGGATTCGATCCTTCCCCAGGACGATACGTATTTGCAGTTGCCGGATATCGATCTTGGTAAATATAAGAAACAGAAAAAATCCAGAACAATCTACCGGGATTATAACCCGGAACAGGTCAACAGGATCCAAGTGACGAAACAAGCTGATGTTGTGCTGCTGTTCTATTTGATGGAGCAGACGTTTTTGAAAGATGATTTCCGTTTTACCCAACAGGCAAAACGGGCGAATTTCCTTTATTACGAAGCGCGCACGCTCCATGATTCTTCGCTGAGTTTAACGACACATGTCATTGCGGCAAATGATATCGGGGAATATGAGTATGCTTACGAATTGTTTCGAAGGGCCTGCTTGATTGATATGGGACCGAATATGGATTCTTCCGATGATGGAATTCATGCGGCAGCAATCGGTGGAATCTGGAAAGCAGCGGTGTTCGGGTTCGCTGGCGTCCGCCAGTCAGAGGGCGTGCTGAAAATAAACCCGCGGCTGCCGGTGAAATGGAAGCGCATGCAATTCAGGATTTATTGGCAGAGCCAGTCTCTGCAATTCGATATAACAGATAAACTGCTGAAAATTACGTCGGAAGGCAATAAATCCATTCATGTTGAAACGGATGGCACCGGCTATGAGCTTCTTCATTCACTGGAAATTCCGCTTGCTGATTACTGAAGCTCTTATTCTCTGAATAGTGAATTCAAATGAGTCAATCATTTTTATTGCTGTACAATTTCAAATACTCAAAGGGGGCACCAACAATGGCGGTTAATAAGAAGTTTCTCAAAGGTATGGCATTTTTCGCTTCAATGTCGGTTTTGGTTGCATGTGGGGGTGAAGACACCGGAGACAATGGAGATGGAGGGGGAGAATCAGAAGGGGAAGCGTCGGGAATTACGATTTTCCAAAGCAAAGTTGAAATTTCCGAACAGCTTGAAGAGGCTGCGCAGGCTTATACGGAAGAAACAGGGGTACCTGTGGAAGTGATTGGAACAACTGGTGACGATTATGCGCAGCAATTGCAGATCCGTTTGAACAATCAAACGGGGCCTTCGATCTTCAGTATTCAAAACACGGAAGTGGCGGAACGTCTCGAATCTTATCTATACGATTTAAGTGATGAAGAATTTGTAACGAATATCGCGCCTGATATGGAATTGATGCTGGACGACAGATTGGTCGGCATTCCATACGGTGTCGAAGGTTTCGGGATTGTCTATAACACCGAAATGGTCGACCCTGAGGATATCCAGGATTATGAGTCGTTTGTAAGTACATTGGAAGATTTTAATGCAGAAGGAATCAACGGTTTTGGCCTTTCTTCTGAAGCCTATTTCCTGATCGGGCATATCAGTAACTACCCATTCTCGCTCCAGGAAGATCCGGTGGAATTCATGGAACAGTTGACGAACGGGGAAGTGTCTTTGACAGAAACGGAAGAGTTCCTGAGATTCGGGGAATTTATGGAAGCGATCAGAGCCAATACACCAACTCCTTTAAATACCACCTATGACACACAAGTTGGTGATTTTGCAGCTGGCCAGACAGCGATGATCCATCAAGGGAACTGGGCTGCAGGAATGCTTGAGGAATTCGATGTTGATTTTGAAGTTGGCATGGCGCCATTCCCGCTCGAAGGCAATGACAAGCTGGCAGTCGGGGTCGGCAGCAACTGGGCAGTCAATGCGCAGAAGGACCCAGCGGAAATTGAGGCCGCAATCGAGTTCCTTGACTGGCTTCATACAAGTGAAACCGGCCAACAGTTTATCGTGGAGGATTTCGGATTTATTCCAGCGATGACAAACATCGAAGCTGGAGATCTGGATCCGTTGTCACAAGCTGTTTTGGAAGCATCGAACAGCGGAGAAACAATTCCTTGGGCGCATAACTACTATCCTGCCAACGTGGTTCCGAATGATTTTACGCCAGTTGCGGAGAGCTTCTTTGTCAATGAAGATATGAGCGGCGAAGAACTGGTTGAAGATCTGGAAGCAGCGTGGCAGAACGCTGCCCAATAAACGAATTTAAAAAATAGCAGGAACACGTCTTTCAGGATGTGTTCTGCTTTTTCTGCACAGGCAGAGGAAACGCAGCATCAGGAAAGTGGGGATGAGCGTGGCGAAAAGGAAGAAAATCGTCTGGTATTTAATATTTACAGTGCCATTATTAATTATTTTTACAATTATCGTACTCGTTCCATTTATCGTCGGAATTTATTACGCTTTCTTTGACTGGGATGGAATTGGTGCAAATCCGATGACATTTACAGGTCTTGAGAACTTTGTCAGATTGCTCGATGACAGCCGTTTTCTCCGATCTACATGGTTAACTGTCCTCTTTACCGTGTTATCTGTAATCACGGTGAATGCAGTCGGGCTTGCGTTTGCGCTTCTGGTAACATCCAAACTGAAACTGGCCAATTTGGCAAGAACGATGCTTTTTATGCCGTATCTGATCGGCGGACTGATTTTGGGGTATATCTGGCAGTTTGTCTTCCTCGATGTTTTCACGTTGATCGGTGATGTCACCGGTTTGGAATCGATTTTCTTCAATTGGTTAAACAATGAAGATTTTGCGCTGTTTGCGCTCGTTTTCGTCTTTACCTGGCAGATGGCGGGTTACGTGATGATCGTTTATATCGCAGGTTTGCAGGGAATTCCCGGAGAAGTGATTGAAGCGGCCCGAATCGACGGGGCCGGCGGCTGGCAGCGATTTATGAGGATCACTGTGCCTCTGCTGATGCCGGCGTTTACGATCAGTTTATTTCTTACGCTTTCCTATGGTTTTAAAATCTACGATGTAAATTTGTCGCTGACGGGAGGCGGACCCGCAAATGCGACAGAATTGTTTGCCATGAATATTTACAATGAAATTTTCGGCTACAGTAATTATGGCTATGGGCAAGCGAAGGCGATTGTATTCTTTGTCATCGTTGCGGCCATTACACTGACCCAGGTATATATTACGAAAAAGCGGGAGGTGGAAATGTGATGAGGGTTATAAGAAATTGGTCGAGAGAGATACTGCTCTTTTTGATGGCGCTGCTGTTTCTGTCTCCCATCTACATTATCTTTATCAACTCTTTTAAAACGCGGAGTGAATTATACGAAAATACGCTGGCATTTCCCGCACAATTCACGTTGGAGTTTTATGAGGGTGCAATGGCACGGATGGATTTTTTCAATGCCTTTTTAAACTCGATGTATGTGACGATTGTTTCGGTCGTCTTCATCGTGATCCTGTCATCGATGACAGCCTGGATGCTGGCAAGGTCAGGCAATTGGATCAGCACCGTGATTTTTATGACGATGATCGCGACGATGCTGATTCCTTTCCAGACGATTATGATGCCGCTGATGCAATTGGTTACCGGTATAACGAGGAATACCGGAATCCCTTTATATAACTCACTCAGCGGTTTGATCTTCATGAACATCGGCTTCCATGCGGCGCTATCGGTGTTTCTCTACCATGGTTTCATCAAGTCGATTCCGATTTCGCTGGAAGAAGCGGCGACAATCGACGGAGCTTCAAAATTCGGCGTGTTCTGGCGGGTTGTTTTTCCGATTTTGACGCCAATTACGGCTACAGTGATGATCTTGAACGTTATCTTGATCTGGAATGATTTCCTGTTGCCATCATTGACGTTGATCGACAGGGATTTGCGCACAATCCCGTTGTCTGTGTTTTACTTTTTCGGTGAATTCACCATTGAATGGAATATGGCGATGGCAGGACTGACGCTGACCATTATACCGGTCGTCATCTTTTATATAATTTCGCAGAAATACATTATTAAAGGGATCGGCGAAGGCGCAGTGAAATAAAGATTTTTGGGAATGGGGGGTATTATGCTTGAACTGAAGGGAATCAGCAGTGTTTTTTATGCAATGAGCGAATGGATCATGCGGTTTTCCGGTGTCAATCTGCTGTGGTTCGGAGTAAGCCTCCCCTTCTTCCTGTTGTTTGTGACAGTGGAAATGAGCAGTTCCGGGGGCCTCATTTATTTTGGAATTGCTGCCTGGCTTCTCGGAAGTCTGCTGTTTTTTCCAGCTACGGCAGCGGTCTTTTCAGTTGTAAGGGACTGGATTATGGAAACGGAACCCTCTTCCATTGCTAAAAGTTATTTTAAGCATTTGAAGGCGGATTATAGAGGAAATGCGAAAATGGGGGCCTTCTTTTCTCTCATATGGCTTCTTTGGTATTACGGTTATTTTTATTTGTACACGGCAAAAAACAGCCTGGCTATCATTTTATTGTTATTCGGATTGGCAATGTTCGTTTTTACCGTCAACTATCTGTCGATTAATGCCCATTACCGGATGAGCAGTATTTCGAAGGTGAAAAATACATTTTTCCTCTCAGCAGGCAAACCGTTGATGAGTCTGGCAGTCGCATTTGTAAGCGGAATTTTATTATGGCTCAGTACGACGCAATTGCTGTGGCTTTTCCCGCTGGCGTCCTGTTCGATGATTGCTTTCCTGTCTTTTAGCGCCTTTTACCGGACTGCTCAAAAAATAGGCGGCAGTTCAGCTGTGGATGAACCGGCTGATTCTTGATTGCTGAAAAAGAAAGGACCGAAACTTATGCCTCAATCTCCAAAACTCATCATATATGATCTGGATGGTGTCATTACGGATACAGCGGAGTTCCATTTTTTGGCGTGGAAAAAATTGGCTGACGAATTGGGGATCCCCATTGACCGGCATTTTAATGAACAGCTGAAAGGAATCAGCCGTATGGACTCCCTTGACCGGATTCTGGAGCAGGCTTCGCCGCCAATGAAGCTGTCAACTGAAGAAAAAATCGAGCTCGCGACCCGGAAAAATGCTTATTATCTGGAATTGATTGAAGAGATCAGTCCGGAGCATATACTGCCCGGCATCAAAGCTTTATTACAGGCGAATAAAGAGGCGGGCATCAAGACAGCCATTGGTTCAGCGAGTAAAAATGCTCCGCGCATTTTGGAAAAGCTGGGGCTTGGCGATACTTTCGATCATATCGTCGATGCGGCGGAAGTGAAAAAAGGCAAACCAGATCCCGAAACGTTCACTGCAGCCGCCGATGCCCTCGGTATTGCTTATACCGATTGCATCGGAATTGAAGATGCGGTGGCAGGCGTGGAAGCTATAAACCGCGCTGGGATGTTCTCAGTAGGTGTCGGGGACAAAGCGCATCTGTCGCATGCTGATTATTTGGTGAGTGCAACAAACGAGCTGGTTTTCGAAGAGATTATCAGGCGATTCCAAGAGAAGCAAAATCTTTCTTAAACAAGCAACTCAATGCTGGAAGGAGGGGTGAAATGAGCTGGAAACTGACGAAATACGAACTGGATAACGCGAGTTTATTGGTCAATGAAAGCCTGCTGTCCCTCGGCAATGGCTACCTCGGGGTCAGAGGGAATTTTGAAGAAGGGTACCCGGAAGGATACAAATCGATCCGCGGAACTTATATCAATGCGTTTCATGATGAAACGGAAATTACGTACGGCGAGAAATTATACGGATTTCCGGAAACACAGCAAAAAGTTTTGAATATTGTAGATGCCCAAACCGTAAAGATTTATGTGGAGGGCGAACTCTTTTCTTTATTTGAAGGAGAAGTTCTGTCGTTTGAACGGAATTTGCATTTGGATGAGGGGTTTTCCGAGCGGATTGTGCACTGGGTCTCTCCGAACGGAAAAGAAGTGAAAATCCATTTCAGACGGCTTGTGTCGTTTGTGACAAAGGAACTGTTTGCCATCGACATTGTCGTGGAGCCCATCACACCGGTGGACAGGGTGGAAATTGTTTCTACTGTCAATGGCGATGTCACTAATTTTGTCGATAAGGACGATCCGCGCGTAGCTTCAGGACATGCGAAGCGTCTTCATATAACCGAAGTCAGGCAAGACGGCGAAGTGGGAATTATAAAAGCGACCACATATCAAACAAAGCTGGAAACTGCCTGTATTTCATCATCCCGAATGACAGCAGAGAAACACGAATACAGCAGCAGCCAAACGGACTATTCTATAGAAGAAACTTATACTTGTTATGGCAATGAACCTATGCATTTTTTTATATGTAATATTTTTACAGATACATTGAGGCATGGGAAGCATCCTATTGATGAAGGAATCATACTTCTTCGCCAGGTTCAGGATAAGGATTTTGATGAACTTCTGGCAGAGCAAAAGGCATATTTGGATAAATTCTGGGCAATATCGGATATTGTCATTGACGGTGACCAGCTGGTGCAGGAAAGCATCCGCTTTAATTTGTATCAATTGCTGCAGTCGGTCGGCAAAGATCCGGCCAGCAATATTGCAGCTAAGGGTTTATCGGGGGAAGGCTACGAGGGGCATTATTTCTGGGATACCGAAATTTATATTTTCCCGGTCTTTCTGATGACGAATCCGGAGATCGCGAAAAATCTGCTTCTTCACCGTTATTCGATTTTGGAGCATGCGAAAGAACGGGCAAAGGAATTGGGACATGAAAAAGGCGCTTTATTCCCATGGCGCACGATTACGGGAACGGAAAGTTCCGCATATTTCCCTGCAGGAACTGCGCAATACCATATCAGCGCTGATATTGCCTATAGCTATATCCAGTACTATTTGGCAACCCGGGAAGAAGATTTTATGAAGCGCTACATGGCCGAGGTGTTGTTTGAAACCGCCCGCCTGTGGGCAGATACGGGTCATTTGCAGAACGGACTGTTCCGGATCGATGACGTGACGGGTCCGGACGAATACACCTGTATCGTCAACAATAATTATTATACGAATGTCTTGGCGAAACATAATTTATTGTGGGCTGTAAAAATCTATTATTTGCTGCAGGAAGAGGATGAAGATCACCTGAAGCAATTATCAAGCCGGCTTGAATTGACGGAAACAGAAGTGAATAATTGGCAAATAGCCGGTGATAATATGTATTTGCCCTATGATGAAACTTTGGGAATCAATGCACAAGATGACAGTTTCCTTCAAAAAGGGAAATGGGACCTGAAAAATACCCCGCGCGAAAAATTTCCGTTATTGCTGAACTACCACCCGTTGACGCTGTATCGCTACCAGGTATTGAAGCAGGCTGATACGGTGCTTGCCCATTTTCTGCTGGAAGATGAACAGGATTTTGACACCATCAAGAATTCCTACGATTATTATGAAGCAATCACGACGCACGATTCTTCTTTATCTTCCTGCGTCCACAGCATCATGGCGTCAAAGTTGGGATATTCAGAAAAAGCCTCCAGCTATTTTAATGAAACTGTACGCCTTGATTTGGACAATACCCATAAAAATACGAAAGATGGTTTGCATATGGCGAATATGGGCGGCACCTGGCTCGGCATCGTCTCCGGCTTTGGGGGGCTGCGGCTGAAGGAAAGTGGCCTTGCGCTTTCTCCGGTCCTTCCGGCGGAATGGAATTCATACGAATTCCATGTACGTTATCAGGGCAGGATGCTGAAAGTCCATAAAAATCGTGAATCGACAGTCTACACACTTCTTTCGGGAGCGGATTTGGAAATCACCCATGAAGGTGAACCGCTTTTTTTGGAAAGTGGGAAGGAAATTGTTGTTTGAAAGCTTGCGGAAAAGGAAGCCTTATCCTTAGCAGATGCTGAGGCTTTTTATATACGGGATTTTATTTTGGAGATTGGTCTGCGCAAACAAACCATTCCTGCGATCCATAACTTGCGTGCTAAACTAGAAAGAACTTGGAAAAAAGGGCGGGAAACTCATGATTTCACTTAGTATTTTGGATTATTCGCCAATCGATGAAGGATCGACGGCAGGAGAAGCGCTGCACCAGACGACCGCGCTCGCACAATTGGCGGAGCGGCTTGGATATCAGCGTTTTTGGGTGGCGGAGCATCACCAGGTCGATTCGGTTGCCGGGAGCTCGCCGGAAATGCTGATGATGCATCTGGCCGGTGCAACGGAAAAGATTCGGATCGGCTCCGGCGGCGTCATGCTGCCGCATTACAGTGCATATAAAGTGGCGGAGAATTTCCGGCTCCTCGAAGCGCTGCACCCCGGACGAATTGACCTCGGCATCGGCCGTTCACGCAGCTACCGTCTGGTCAATAAAGCCTTGAACGAGTCGAAGGGGATTCCGGTTTCCTACGAGCAACAAATTGCGGATATCCAAAAATATCTTACTGACGATACGGAAACGGAACATCGTTTCCGGCAATTGCGCGCGACACCGGTAGCCGAAACAACGCCCGAAATGTGGGTGCTCGGCACCGGGGAAGGCAGCGTGAAAGTGGCGGCGGAAGCGGGAGCGGCCTATGCTTATGCCCATTTCGCCAAACCGTTGAAATCCAGCGCCAAGCTGATCGGTTCGTATAAAGAACAATTCCGGCCATCGCGTTTGCTGGATGCACCCAAATCGATGGTCTGTGTTTTTGCAGTTGTCGGAGAAACTGAAGAGGAAGCGGAAGACCTGGCAAAAGCCTTTGATCTGTGGCTGCTGTTCGTCGAATCGGATACACCGCCTCCGTATTACCCGTCTATTGAAACAGCGAAGCAGCGCGGTTTCAGCGCAAGCGAGACGGAAAAGGTCGAACGTAACCGGAAACGCATGCTGATCGGCACGGCTGAACAGGTAAAGTGGCAAATCGAAGAGATTGCAGCGGCCTATCAGACGGATGAAATTCTCATCATTCCGAATGTTTCCGGTGCCTATAGCCGGATGAAAACGATTCGTCTGTTGGCGGAAGAATTTGGATTGCAGGGGTAAAATGAAAAGCCTCGTGACAGCAATTACGCTGTCACGAGGCTTTTCTGTGTTTATTATTTATTTTCTTTATAAACAAAGTAATCGAAATCAGCAGCCAGTCCTTGTCCGGATGTATCCTGGCATTGCATGCCGACAAATGCGCCGGTGAAGAAGCCGCCGCCCTGGATATAATCATCCGATAATTTATGCGACTCGAATTGGATTGGAATCCCGTTCCAGTTGTTGCCGTCAAACGAATAGGAATACTGATAGGTACCGGTTTTGACATCGACACGCATGTGCACGTAGTCGACATGTTCAGGAACTTCAATTTCTTCCCCTTGAAGGGGTTGGTCGAATTCTGTATTGTCGCAAACCGTCAATTCGAGGATACGCCCTTTTTCTTCGTTCCAGGAAATTTGAAGCGCTGTCCAGTTTTCCGTGTTGTAATAATTGACCAGTCCGGCCCCTTGCTGGAACGTTGTCGGATTGAACGCGACTTTCGTTTCAGCTGTGAAGTTGAAATGCTGCCAGCGGCGCGCAATAAAAGCCTGTGTGAATTTCGACGTCAGCGATTCTCTGCCGTGAATGCGCAGATGGCCCGGATTTTCTTTCAGCGATGCAATTTCTTCACCAAGCGGAATGCGCAGCGTTTGGAAATGGCTGTTCAATTGCTCCGAATCGAAATCGTCCCTTTCAGGAAAATCCGCTTCCCAGACGTGTTCTGCGATGGCCGGCCCTTCGATTTCAAGGGAAGGCTGGTTGCCGCCGACTACGTACGGCCAGTCGTTTTTCCATTCCAGCCGCTGGATTGCTGTTTCACGCCCGAGCGGACAGAAACCGCGCGGGTCAAGCAGCGCCTGGTCTTCCTGTGGAAGCGGTCGGCCCGTCAGATGGACGAGGAACCATTCGTCAGTATGTGTCTGAACGATGGAAGCGTGGCCAGCTTTTTGCAGCGGATTTCTTGGATATGGCCATGAAGTGATCAGCGGGTTTTCCGGATGCACTTCGTACGGGCCGTCGATTGTTTTCGAGCGGGCGATTGTCGCCTGGTGATCGTATTTGGTGCCGCCTTCTGCGGTCAATAAATAATAATAGTCACCGATTTTATAAAGATGCGGCGCTTCCGTCAATTTAATGTCGGTTCCTTTGAAGATGATTTTTGATTCGCCGACAAGCTTGCGCTGCTGCGGATCGAATTCCTGCAGTACGATGCCATAGAAATTATGATTTCCTTTACGGTGGTCCCAGTACATATTGACAAAATATTTCTTGCCGGATTCATCAAGGAACAGAGAAGGGTCAAAGCCTGAACTGTTCAGGTAACTTGGCTCCGACCATTCGCCGTCGATGGTGTCACATGTCACCAGATAGTTATGGCAATCTTTCCAGCGGCCTTCGGTCACTTTGACGTCTGTGTAGATCAGCCAGAATTTTCCGTCGCTGTATGAAAGAGCCGGAGCCCAGACGCCGCCGGAATTGGGGTTGCCCATCATGTTCAATTGGCTGACGCGGTTAAGCGGGCGAGAAGCCAGGCGCCAGTTTTTAAGATCTTTTGAGTGATAGATGCCGACGCCGGGGAACCATTCAAAAGTGGAAACGGCTATGTAATAATCTTCCCCCACGCGGCAGATGCTTGGATCCGGATTGAATCCGGGCAAAATCGGGTTCAGTATTTTCATCAGAATAATCCATCCTTTGCAGTTATATTTTAGATGTAAGTGCTTACAATATTCGTTCCGGGAAAGCCCGGGAGCACAGGCCAGCTCAGACAGGCAGAACGTTTTTCTGCTGGATGCTGACCTGCAGGAAGTTTTCGATTGAAAAAGCGGCAACGCCGAGTGCTGTGGAGAACGTGGAGAGTTCCGAAAACTTGATCTCCAGGTCATTCTTCTGGAACCAAAGCGCTTGTTTGGCGACACGATTATTCAATGGTCCTTCCAACAGTTCTTTTGCCGATGCCAGCCGGTTGCCGATGATGACCTGCTGGGGATTAAAGGTATTGATGATGTTGTTGATGCCGACGCCCAAATAGTCACCGGTTTGTTCAAACAAGGCGATAACGTCTTTATTGCCATCGACCGCTAAAGCCTGAAGATTCGTCAAATCGAATTCTTCGTGGTCAGCGAGAGGCAAGCCCATCGGTTCTGCCCTTGTGATCAATGCCTGTTCGGAAGCATAAAGTTCCCAGCAGCCTTTATTGCCGCAGCGGCAGGTTTTACCATCGACCTGAATCGTCATATGGCCCATTTCACCTGAGAAACCGTTGGATCCTTTGTAAAGTTCACCGTTCAGGATCAGGCCGACCCCGATACCGATTCCCGCACTGACGTAGACGATATTGTCGCATTCCGTTCCGACCCCGAATTTTTTCTCGCCATAGGCGCCGGCGTTCGCCTCGTTTTCGATGATGACCGGCAGACCGTATCTGTCTTCCAAAATTCCCCGGAGATTCAAGTTTTTCCAGTTGAGATTGGGTGCCAGAAGAATGTTGCCGTCGTTATCAACAATGCCCGGTACGCCGACACCGATACCAATGATGCCATGTGGGCTCGAGGGTGCGTTAACCTGCAGATAATCGATAACGGAGAACAGCTTTTCTTCGATCTCTTTATAGGAAAGATCTTTGAATGTGACTTCTTTTTTCAGAACGATATTGCCGCTCAGGTCGGTCAGAATGCCGAGCAAATAATTGACGCCGATGTCGATGCCGATCGAATGGCCTGCAGCTTCGTTGAACAGGAGCATCACCGGGCGCCTTCCGCCACTTGAAACGCCGGGACCAGATTCATAAATCAGATGATCTTCCAGCAGATCATTGACCAAAGAAGAAACTGTCCCCTTGTTCAGGCCGACTTCACTGGCGACAGAGGCCCTTGAAATCGGGGAGCAATCTATAATTTTATTGAGCACCAACGATGTATTCCCTTCTTTTACGACATGATGATTGAATGTCCTGGTTGCCACGGTTTTCATCAGCTTCAGCTCTTTCTTTTTTTAATTCTATTCTAACAAATAAAACCTGGTATATAATTAATTCCGGTACAGGAAAAAGAAAATATTGCCTTTTTGAGCAATATAAAAGGATTTCCTTAGAATTATTGCAGGTTTCTAGCTTCAGTATACATGAAATAAAAACTTTGTTCATCCACTAGACTAACAAGGATTGATTTGATACAATGAAAACGCATACAACAATCTGAAAATTGTTGTAACAATAAATTTTATTGGGGGAGAAAAAATGGGAGGAAAGAAAACGCTTACAGTTTTATCGTCCGCATTAGCCATGTCATTGTTGTTAACAGCTTGTTCAGATTCAGAATCAGAAGGGGCATCTTCAGCGTCGGGGGATACTGAAGTTAAGTTTATGCACTTATGGCCGGAAGGAAGCTCTAAGAAGCATTTTGATGTGGTGAATGAAATCATCGCTGATTATGAAGCTGAAAATGAGGGCGTCACAATCGATTTGGAAGTATTAAGCAATGAGCAATACAAAGATAAATTACGTGTCCTTTCGACTTCAGGAGATCTTCCGGATGTCGGGATGACGTGGGCAGCCGGATTCCTCGAGCCTTATGTCGGCGGCAATATGTTCGCACCGCTTGATGATTTGATCGCAGAGGAACTGAGCGACGCATTTGTTCCAGGAACAGCGGAAGCATATGCGCTTGACGGCGCGACTTATGGTCTGCCATTGGAATTGAACATCGTATCACTTTACTACAACAGCGCAATGTTCGAGGAGCAGGGCTTGGAACCGCCTGCAACTTACGAGGAATTGCTTGAAGTAGTGGACGCATTCAATGAAGAGGGAATTCAGCCGATTGCACTTGGTAACAGAGACGCATGGACAGGATCCATGTGGTATATGTATCTGGCAGATCGCCTCGGCGGAGCTGATACATTGAATAAAGCGATCGACCGTACAGGATCTTTCGAAGACCCGGCTTTGGTTGAAGCTGCTGCAAAAGTACAGGAATTGGTTGACAGAGACGCATTTGTAAACGGCTTTAACGGTTTGGCTGATGAAGAAGCAAAATCGATGTTCATGAGCGAACAGGCTCCAATGTACTTGATCGCTACTTGGGACCTGCCAAACTACACAACAAACGAAACAGTGCCACAGGAATTCAGAGATTCTGTTGATTACATGAATTTCCCGACAGTTGAAGGCGAAGGCGACACAAACAGCTTTGTCGGCGGACCGGGAGTCGGACTATTCGTAGCAGAAGAATCTGAAGTCAAAGAAGAAGCGAAAGATTTCGCAGCCCACTTTGTGAAAGCATGGGGCGAAGAAGCGGTAACCAAAGCCGGCGTAATTCCGGCTACTAAAGTTGACGCGGATTCTCTTGATCTTCCACAAATGTACATTGATATCCTGAACGAATTGAATAACGCCAGCAACATCACATTGTTCGCGGATGTTCAAATGAGCCCGGATACTGCGCAAGTCCACTTGGATTCGATCCAGGCATTGTTCGGCAACGAAATGACGCCTGAAGAATTCGGTAAAGCGCACGAAGACGCATTATCAGCAGAATAAGCAACACATGGATTTGGTGAAATCAGATGAAATGAAAGGGACATCTCCTGGTTAGCGGAATGTCCCTTTCAATTTTCCAGAATATGGGGTTGAATGCTATGAACAAAGTAATGTCCAATAAGTTGCATATCGCATTATATATTGCACCGGCCCTACTATTGGTCAGTGTATTGGTATTTATTCCATTGATTCTTTCCGGCTATTATGGCCTGATGGATTGGGATGGAATAGGCGCAAAGACATTTATCGGTTTGGAAAACTATATTAACGGGATCCAGGACAGCAAGTTTTGGAACAGCGCTTTTCATTCGTTTTTACTGGCATTGTTCTCGACTTTGAGCCTGGCGCTTTATTTACTAGTTTCAATCATTTTGGCTTCAAAAATTAAAGGTGCAGATTTGCTGAGAAAAATCTACCTGATTCCGATGCTGCTGTCTTCAGTTGCCATCGCTCAGCTTTGGATAAAGGTCTATAACCCGTCAAATGGTGTTTTGAATACATTCCTGCGGGCAATCGGCATCGAAAATCCGCCGAACTGGCTGGCTGATCCGACTATCGTGCTGTTTGCGATATTCATTCCGATTCTCTGGCAATATGCAGGATTCTACATATTGATCTACTATGCGGCACTTAAAAACATTCCTGAATCATTGGTAGAAGCAGCACGCATCGACGGAGCAACGCCGTTTCAGATTGCGACCCGCATCAAGTTGCCATTGATCAAAGAAGTGGTGAGTGTCACAATCGTTCTGGCAATCGTCGGGTCATTGAAATACTTCGACCTGATTTACGTAATGACTGCCGGCGGACCAAACGGTGCATCAGAGGTTATGGCGTCGTATATGTATAAGCTGGCGTTCAGCAGTTATAACTTCGGATACGGCAGCGCCATCGGATTCCTGTTGCTGATCATTACGCTGATAGTAACGATCATCGTCCGTAAAGCGACCGCAACCAAAGAAAGAATTGAGTATTAGAAAGGGGATTATAGCATGAATCGCATTGGTTATTTTTTTCTTTACCTCGCGCTGATTGTGGTGGCAATGTTTCAGATCCTGCCGTTAATCTGGCTGTTCATCTTCTCGCTGAAAGATAATCGTGAAATTTTCGCCGGCTCGCCTTTTTCATTGCCGAGTGAATTCCGGTGGGAAAATTACGCCAAAGTCTGGGATGGCGGCATCGGTGTTTATTTCTTTAATAGCGTCTGGATAACAATAATAGCCATCATTCTGACAGTGCTGTTTGCCAGCATGGCAACATTTGCAATCACCCGCATGAAATGGAAATTGAGCGGATTGGTTCTCGGCCTTTTCATGGTCGGTTTGATGATTCCGATCCACTCAGCTTTGATTCCGCTCTACAGCATGTTCATGAGCGTCAACATGATCGATAATCCGTGGTCGATTGTGCTGACTTACACAGCCTATAACCTGCCGATCACAATGATGATTCTGCTTGGTTTTTACTACACCTTGCCGAAGGAAGTCGAAGAAGCGGCCATTATCGACGGCTGTTCGATCCACCGGATGTTTTTCCGTATCATCCTGCCGATGACGACTCCGGTCATGGCGACTACAGTTGTGATCAATATGATCTATAACTGGAATGAGTTCGTCTTTGTGAACACGTTCATCAGTTCCGAGAAATACAAGACGCTCACTGTCGGCATCCAGAACTTTATCGGCCAATACATGACAGACTGGGGCGCAATCGGCGCAACGCTTATCATCAGTGTGCTGCCGATTATCGTAGCGTTCATCTTCTTCAGCAATAAAGTCGTTGAAGGGATTTCATCGAGCGCGGTTAAAGGATAATAGAAAAGCTTCCCCTGTGAAAAATGATTCTCACGGGAGAAGCTTTTTGTCTATCGCGGATCCGGTTACCCCTGCAGTTCGCCGCCTTTATTCATCCGGCTGAATGACCGCAAGGCAAGCCACATGATAATGTACGAAAATGAACTGCCGCCGAAGATAACGGCGAGTGCCGGAATGGTTTGCATGATGACAGCGAGTGAGCCAAGGCAAACGAAAATGAGCAGTGTATTGAGCGGATTGATCAGCATGATCAGAAATGCATTTTTAATGACCCAGCCTATTTTAATATCGAAATGAACAAATGTCGGGAACAGGTAAAACAGATACATTGTGAACAGCAGCATAAAGGCGAACAACGGGATATGGGTCCATGACAAAGTTTCAGAACTTGTTTGGATATAAAAAATATCGAGCGCGATAAAAGCCGCAATGGCAGTCACGAAAAGGCCAAGCAAATTGCTTTTGACGAAATCGCGCCGGTAATATTCCCAAAACATCGGGAACACAGGCTTGCCGGTATCACCGCGCAGCCAGTCCCTGCAAATCGCGAACATTGCAAGCGTCGCAGGATAGAATCCGAGCAGCACACCGCCGAGCAAAGTAAACAGGATCCACAGCAAATTGACATAAGCAAAACGGGTGACCCATTCAAGAACATTATAGATAAAACCACTGGTTGAATTCATATTTTGACCATCCTTATTAATTAATGGGAAAGGCAGTGAAATAGTTATTATATTTGCTTCGGCTCTTTGTACTAAACTTCCCAATAAGCCGAGAAAAGCACTCGTCTTATTGTTTCGTCCAGTCCTGAGCCGCGCCGTCGCTTGGAGAGTGATTTTGGATTAGAAAATCTCTAAGATATGGAGTAAAACAGCGAAGAGTTGACCGACGCCTGCGAGGGCGGCTCTTTGCGACGAAGCAGCGCAGCGATGCAGGAGCACGGGTTTTGGCAAGCGAGCTGTTTTGCGGAATATCGAATAACAGCATTAGGCTAACAACAAAACTATATCTTCTTTTATTATCTTACACTATCATTCTAAACTTAGTTTAACTAATAGACAAACTAATTCAAAATTGGTATACTTTTGATGAAAGCCTTTTCATTACATAACCAAATCAACATCTATACTAACCAAAACATCATACAGTTGGAGGTACATACAATGGCTTATTTCCCGAATATCGAAAACATTAAATTTGAAGGTGCTTCTTCGAAAAATCCGTTCGCATTTAAATTCTACAACCCGGAACAGCAAATTGGCGGCAAGTCTATGGAAGAAACGCTGCGCTATGCAGTCTCTTACTGGCACACATTCACAATGGACGGTTCTGATCCGTTCGGTGCCGGCAGTATGATCCGGAATTGGGACAAATATGACGGCATGGACCTGGCGAAAGCCCGTGTTGAAGCGTCGTTTGAATTCTACAATAAAATCGGCGTACCGTTTTTCTGTTTCCACGATATTGACATTGCACCGGAAGGCAGCAATTTGAGCGAATCCAATAAGAACCTCGACGAAATCGTCGGCATGATCAAAGAATACATGAAAGACAGCAAAGCGAAATTGCTTTGGAATACAGCAAATAACTTTACGCATCCACGTTTTGTTCACGGCGCAGCTTCATCCAGCAATGCGGATGTGTTCGCTTATTCAGCAGCAAAAGTGAAAAAAGGCCTGGAAATCGGCAAAGAGCTCGGCGCTGAAAACTATGTATTCTGGGGCGGCCGTGAAGGGTACGAAACGCTATTGAACACGAACATGAAACTGGAGTTGGATAATCTTGGCCGCTTCTATCACATGGCAGTGGACTATGCGAAGGAAATCAGCTTTGACGGCCAATTCCTGATCGAGCCGAAACCGAAAGAACCGACAACCCACCAATACGATTACGACGTGGCGACAGCCCACGCCTTCCTGCAAAGCTACGGTCTGGCAGATCGTTTCAAGTTTAATATAGAAGCAAACCACGCCACGCTTGCGGGCCATACATTTGAACACGAACTTCATTATGCGCGCATCAACAATATGCTGGGTTCGGTCGATGCCAACCAGGGAGATCCGCTGCTTGGCTGGGATACGGACGAATTCCCGACGGATCTGTGGTCAACAACGCTTGCGATGTACGAAATTCTTCAAAATGGCGGACTTGGCCGCGGCGGCTTGAATTTCGATGCAAAAGTGAGACGCGGTTCATTCGAACAGGATGACTTGTTCCACGCACACATTGCCGGAATGGACGCATTTGCAGTCGGCCTGACTGTCGCACAGCAATTGATCGATGACAAAGTATTGGAAAACGTTGTAAGCAACCGTTACCAGTCCTATACAGAAGGCATCGGTCTGGATATTGTCAACGGCAAGACCGATTTCCACAAACTCGAGCAGCACGCACTTGGCTTAACCGACATCAAACAGACTTCAGGGCGCCTGGAGCAGATCAAAGCGACAATCAATCAATATTTATTGCAGGCATTCGTTAAATAAAGAGAAACTTCATTCAGTGGGGAAGATCTATCTCCCCACTGAATGTTAGTTGATCCAATCGGGTTTTTACGGTCAGTCGACCTCCCGCTTGAACAAGTGGGAGTCTTACTGACCGTTAATACGGGATAAAAGATTTTCAATGCTGGGAGCGCTGGAACTATGAAATATGTAATTGGTGTGGATTTAGGAACAAGTGCAGTTAAAATCTTATTGGTCAGCGAGCAAGGGGCAGTCGTCCAGACGGTATCAAAGCCGTATCCTCTTTATCATGACAAGACAGGATACAGCGAACAGGATCCGGAAGATTGGGTGACCGGAACGATTGACGGCCTGCAGGAACTGCTGCAGGAATTCGGCGGCAACCCGGAAGACATCGAAGGCATCAGTTTCTCGGGACAGATGCATGGTCTCGTGCTGATGGACGACAGCAACAGCGTCCTGCGCCGTGCCATTCTTTGGAATGATACCCGCACAACGGCCGAGTGCCGGAGCATCGTCGATCTTGTCGGGCAGGAACGCCTGCTTGAAATTACAAAAAATCCAGCTTTGGAGGGCTTTACACTTCCGAAAATTCTGTGGGTCAAAGAACATGAACCTGAAATTTTCAATCAGGCAACAGCATTTGTCCTGCCGAAAGATTATTTGCGTTACCGGATGACGGGTGAGTTGCAGATGGAATTTTCGGATGCGGCAGGAACACTGCTGTTGGATATTTCGAAGAAGCAATGGAGCGGAGAAATCTGCAAGCTGTTGGATCTTGATGAGAGTATTTGCCCGCCGCTGGTTGACTCGCATACCGAAGTCGGAACACTGACGGCTGAATTTGCAGAGGCTTCCGGTCTGGCACAAACGACGCGCGTCTTTGCAGGCGGAGCTGATAACGCATGCGGCGCCATCGGTTCGGGAATTCTGGAAGATGGCAAAACGCTGTGCAGCATTGGCACGTCAGGTGTTGTGCTGTCATACGAAGCAAGTGACGATAAAGACTTCGATGGAAAAGTGCATTATTTCAACCACGCGGCACCGGATGCCTTCTATACGATGGGCGTCACACTTTCAGCGGGCTACAGCCTGACCTGGTTCAAGGAAGTTTTCGCTGCAGACGAATCATTCGACGAGTTGTTGGCTGATATCGCTGCAGTTCCTGCAGGTTCAAACGGCTTATTGTTTACGCCTTATTTGGTGGGTGAACGGACGCCGCATGCAGATGCCGCAATCCGCGCCAGCTTTATCGGCATGGACAGCTCACATCAGCGTAAAGATTTCGCGCGCGCAGTCCTGGAAGGCATAACGTTTTCAATGAATGAATCGATTGAAATTTTCCGAGCCAACGGCAAGCATATCGACACGATCGTTTCCATCGGCGGGGGCGCCCAAAACGAAGATTGGCTGCAGATGCAGGCGGATATCTTCAATGCGAAAATCGTCCGGCTGAGGAGCGAACAGGGGCCCGGCATGGGGGCGGCAATACTTGCAGCTTTCGGCTGTGGCTGGTTTGAGTCACTCCAGGCATGCGCAGATGTATTCCTTGAAGAAGACAAGGAATTCTTACCGGACGCCTCCAATGTGGAACGATATGAGAAATTGTTTGCGGTATACACTGAAGTTTATGAACAGACAAAAGGTCTGAACGAAAAGTTAGCAGCTTTCCGAAAATGAAGCATCAAATAAGAGTCTCAACTATTCGGTGGAGGCTCTTATTTGCAAAAGGGCTGGACAAATCGAAAGAGGGGGCGTGAAATGATGAATTATCGGCAAATCGGCAGCACTGATCTGAAAGTGAGCGAATTGAGTTTTGGCACATGGGCGATTGGTGGTTCGTGGGGCAGTACGAATGATGAAGAATCGTTACGGGGGCTCAACTGGGCAATGGATGCCGGTGTAAACTTTTTCGACACAGCAGACGTTTACGGAGATGGCCATGCAGAAGAATTATTGGCAAAAGCGACAAAAGGCAGACATGAAGAAATCCATATCGCGACAAAATTTGCGCGGGGCGGCGACATTCATGACCCGAAAACCTATTCGCTGGAAAGTGTCAGCCAATACGCAGAAAATAGTTTGAAACGGCTTGGCCGGGAACAAATCGATCTGTTTCAGATCCATTGTCCACCGATTGAAATTCTCCGGGACGGCCAGGTGTTTGACGTATTGAACCGTTTGAAAGAACAGGGCAAAATCCGTTACTACGGCGTCAGTGTGGAAACAGTGGAAGAAGGGCTGTTGTGCCTCGAAAATCCGGATGTCAGCAGTTTGCAGGTGATTTTTAATCTGTTCCGGCAGAAACCGGCAACAGAACTTTTCCCGGTGGCAGCCCAAAAGAATGTCGGCATTTTAGCTCGTGTACCGCTGGCCAGTGGTTTATTGACCGGGAAATTCAAACGGGATGCAAAATTCGAGGAAGACGATCACCGCAACTTCAACCGAGATGGTCAGGCATTTAATGTCGGCGAAACTTTTGCAGGGCTGGAATTCAATAAAGGCGTTGAGTTGACCGAAAAATTGTCCTGGATTTCAGAAGGCAGAGGCAATATGACACAGGCTTCCTTAAAGTGGATTTTGGAGCACGAGGCAATTTCTTCCGTGATTCCGGGCTTTAAAACAGTGGCGCAAGTTGAAGATAATCTGCAGGCGTTGAAAGCGGCGCCGTACAGCGCAGAAGAACTGAAAAAAATTGAACAATTTTATAAGCAAGAAGTGGCATCGAATATCAGGGGCCCATACTAAGTCAGGGAATTGAAAACGAGATACATAGTCGGAGGGATAAAAAATGGCAGGATTGAATTTAGTCAATATCAAAAAAGTCTATGACAAAGGTGTCGTTTCGGTTCAGGACTTCAGCCTAGAAATCAGGGATAAGGAATTTCTTGTACTGGTGGGACCATCCGGCTGCGGGAAATCGACGACGCTCCGGATGATTGCCGGGCTTGAAGATATCACGGAAGGTGACTTGTTCATCGGCGACAAACGCGTGAACGATGTCTCCCCGAAAGACCGCGATATTGCAATGGTATTCCAGAACTATGCACTTTACCCGCACATGAACGTGTACGACAATATGGCATTCAGCTTGAAACTGCGCAAATTTAAAAAGAATGAAATCAAGGAACGCGTCGACAATGCGGCGAAAATCCTGGGATTGGACGAATACCTGTACCGCAAACCGAAAGCCTTATCCGGCGGCCAGCGCCAGCGCGTTGCACTCGGACGGGCTATTGTGCGCGACGCGGAAGTGTTCCTGATGGATGAGCCGTTATCCAACCTGGACGCCAAACTGCGTGTGCAGATGCGCACCGAGATCCAGAAACTGCACCGCCGTCTGCAGACGACGACCGTTTACGTGACACACGACCAGACGGAAGCGATGACGATGGCGACACGACTCGTTGTCATGAAAGATGGTTTTATCCAGCAGGTCGGTTCACCGAAAGAAGTGTACGATGAACCGGATAATATGTTTGTCGGCGGCTTTATCGGCTCCCCGGCGATGAATTTCCTGAATGGGCGGCTGGAAGGCACTCAATTTGTAATGGGCGATATCAAAGTCGTGATACCGGAAGGGAAATTGAAGCTTCTTCGTGAACAGGGGTATGACGGAAAAGACCTGGTTCTCGGCATCCGCCCGGAAGACATCCACGATGAACCGGTGTTCCTCGATTATTCCCCCGAAACAAAAATCCGGGCATTGATTGAAGTGGCCGAATTGATGGGCTCGGAAATCGTTCTGTATTCGATTGTGGACAACCAGGATTTCATCGCCCGCGTGGATGCGCGTTTCGGTGTTGAGGCCGGTGAGACAATCGAAATGGCCTTTGATATGAACAAAGCGCATTTCTTTGATAAGGAATCCCAACTTCGGATCAAATGATTTGCGGATTGCTGATTTGCTAGATCAATGCCGCTGGAGGATAAGCAGTCCTTTGGCGGTATTTTTTCATTTTAAAAATGAAAGGGTGGTTGTGATGGAAAAGGTCAGGTGGGGTGTGTTAAGTACGGCGAAAATCGGATTGACGCAAGTGATTCCGGCGATTCTGCGAGCAGACAATGCAGAGCTTTTGGCGATTGGGAGTCGAGGAGACAAGGCGCGTGCCATTGCTGGCGAAATGGGTATTCCAAAAGCTTATGAAAGTTACCGGGAGTTATTGGCGGACCCGGATATCGACGCGGTTTACATTCCGTTGCCGAATCATCTGCATAAAGAATGGACGCTGAAGGCGGCAGCTGCAGGAAAACATGTGTTATGTGAGAAACCGGCAGCATTGACGGCAGGGGAAGCGGAGGAAATGGTGCAATTTTGCCGCAGCCGAAATGTGAAATTTGCCGAAGCATTTATGTATCAGCTTCATCCACAGCATCAGCGCGTAAAAGAAAGTATGTCTTCCGGTGAAATTGGCGACATTCGGCTGATCAAGTCGAGCCACTCTTTTTATTTGGCAGACCGGGATCACAATATCCGCATGCAAAAAAATATGGGCGGTGGCAGCCTCTACGATCTCGGCTGCTACTCGATTCAAGTCATCCGCCATCTTACCGGCTCAGAGCCGCTGGCAGTGCAGGCATTTGCTGAAGTGGATGAAGCAGGCGGCGTCGACATGACGGCTTATGGATGGATGAAGCTCGATAACGGTGTCCGCGCTTTATTCGACTGCAGTTTTGATATGGTCCCGAGAAACGAATACGAAGTGATCGGCACTAAAGGAACTATCAGAGTGCCGTATGCGTTTCGTCCGGATCTCGTCGGCAACGTGGGTACTGTGATTGTGCAGGCTGCGGGAGAAATCCGGAAAGAAGAACTTGCCGGGGATATTTACAGGCTGGAAGTGGAGAATTTTTCGCAGGCGGTGTTGGATGACCGTGAACCGTGGATCAGCGGAGAATCGACCATACGCAATATGCAAGTGCTGGAAGCGTGCTATCGGTCAATTGCTGAAGGTAAAGCGGTACAGCTTGGTGAAGGGGCAGGGAACGCAAATGATCATTGAACAACAGCCAGTCGGGCAACAGATATTTGGTGAAAAAGATGGGAAACCTGTTACCCTTTATACGATAAAAAACAAGTGGGGCTTTCAGGTTTCCTGCATCGATTACGGCTGCATCATTACGGAAATCCTGTCACCCGACCGGACAGGAAAATTGGAAAATGTTGTGCTGAGTTTGGATACGTTGGAAGAATACCAGCGCGATGTCCATTTTCTGGGAGCCGTAGCCGGTCGTTTTGCGGGACGCATCAAGGATGGCAGCGCTGACATTGCAGGCAGGAACTATCAGCTGGACCGCAATTCGAATGGCCATCATCTGCACGGCGGAGGGTCCGGATGGCATTCTGTTGTGTGGCACTCTGCTCCTTTTGAAGAAGCTGACGGGGCAGGGGTGGAATTTTCGTACACCAGCCCAGATGGCGAAGGGGGCTACCCTGGCAAGTTGGATATGACCATCCGATATTTTGTGAAGGATGATGCAAACGAGCTGATCATTTCCTACGAAGGAACAGCTGATTGCGACACTTTACTCAATCCCACCAACCACTCGTATTTCAATTTGAGCGGAAAGTTGAAACGCGATGTACTGGAACATAACGTTAAGATTCCGAGCGATGCGTATCTTGAATTGGACGGAGAACTATTGCCCACCGGCAAGCTTTTGCCGGTCGATAATTCTGTTTTCGATTTGCGGAATGGAATGAAAATCAACGAAGCCGTTGAAGCAGATCATCCGCAGACAGAAATTGCGGGCAATGGCTATGACCATCCATTTGTTCTGGACCAGTCGGGCGGCAATCCAATAATATTGTCAGATCCCGAAAGCGGCCGTCAACTATCAGTGACCACAACGGAACCGGCCGTGGTGCTGTATACCGGAAACGGCCTTAAGGGGCCTTATACTTTGCGCGGAACAAAAGCGGGAAATTATATGGGCCTCTGTCTGGAAACTCAAAAACTTCCTGATTCGCCTCGCCATACTCAATTTGCTTCGGCGATTTTGAAGCAGGGAGAAAATTTTCATTCTGAAACGAAATTTTCTTTTACGGTACAGGAGTAATGGACGAAAAAAAAGATCGGTTGAAATGAATTATGATACAAGTAAAGCCGTTGGGATGCGAAATTGCCTCTCGATGGCTTTCTTTTTGCTGGATACGGAACACAGGTCAGCTGGCTATGCGATTTCAAGTAAAGCTCTCTTGATAAAAAAACAAAATATTGCAAAATGGATTCAATATACAGTGTAAATAAGGTAGCATAAGACAGGAAGTGAAAATTAGACATAGGAGGATTTACAAAATGAAAGGAATTATCCGTTTTTCCAATAACTTAATGGAAAGATATCTGCCCGATCCATTTCTATTCGTTATCATCCTGACGCTCGTCGTTTTCGGTATGGGTCTCGGTTTGACCGGTTCATCGCCAGTCGAAATGGTAGCATTCTGGGGTGAAGGTTTTTGGGCACTTCTGGCGTTCTCGATGCAGATGGTGCTCGTGCTGGTTACCGGATTCGTTCTGGCAAGCAGCCCGATTTTCAAAAAAGGCCTGGGCAAACTGGCAAGTTTTGCGAAATCGCCGGGCAGTGCCATTATTTGGGTGACATTGGTGTCACTTGCAGCAAGCTGGATCAACTGGGGATTTGGTCTGGTTATCGGTGCGTTGTTTGCGAAAGAATTGGCTAAACGCGTTGACAATGTTGATTATCGCCTGCTGATTGCGAGCGCTTATTCAGGTTTCTTGATCTGGCACGCAGGCTTCTCGGGCTCGATTCCATTGTCGATTGCGACAGAAGGCCATCCGTTCATTGACCGGATTGGCGTTATTCCCACCGGCGAAACGATTTTCGCCAGTTACAACCTCATCATCATCGCGGCGTTAGTTATTATTCTTCCATTATTAAACCGTTTGATGATGCCGAAAAAAGAAGAAACTGTTGCAGTGGATCCGAAAGTGCTGGTGGAGCCGGAAGTCGAAGAACAGCCGGCAAAAACGGACATGACGCCTGCGGAGCGGCTGGAAAACAGTTGGGTTTTATCCGCGATTATCGGCGTACTCGGTATTTCATTCATCGCATATTATTTTATCCAAAATGGATTTGCGTTGACACTTGATCTGGTCAACTTTATGTTCTTGTTTCTCGGAATCATTTTCCATGGAACGCCACGGAAATATTTAATCGCCGTCCAGGAAGCGGTCAAAGGAGCGGGGGGCATCATTGTCCAGTTTCCGTTTTATGCGGGAATCATGGGAATGATGACGGCATCCGGACTCGCTGCTGTAATATCAGAAGCGTTCGTCAGCGTATCAACGGCACAGACTTTTCCGTTGTTCGCTTTCCTGAGTGCGGGGATCGTCAACTTCTTCGTCCCATCAGGCGGTGGCCAGTGGGCAGTTCAGGCACCGATTATGCTGGAAGCGGCGGAAATGCTCGGCAGCGAACCGGCGAAAGTCGCTATGGCAGTAGCCTGGGGTGACGCTTGGACGAATATGATCCAGCCGTTCTGGGCATTGCCGGCATTGGCAATCGCCGGGCTGAAAGCAAAGGATATCATGGGCTTTTGCCTGATTGTCTTGTTTGTCAGCGGTGTTGTGATTGGTTTGGGATTGTTATTTCTTTAAATTAATTTATAGGTCAGCCCTGCCATTACCATTGGCAGGGCTATTTATTTCCCGGGAAATAAAAAGAGCCACGTCCTTGTGATGATTGGAAGTGGCTCTTAGGATCTCTGTTATTTCGCGGTCTGGCCGCCATCGACCAGGTGTTCAGCCCCGGTGATGAAACGGGCTTCGTCTGATGCTAGAAATAGCGCCAGGTAAGCGACGTCTTCCGGTTCTCAAATCCTCCTTTTAAAAGTTTGACTCTATAACGTTTTCCCTGTACCTGTTTTTTCAAACGGCAATTATGAGTAAACGCTGGTATGAAATTCAAATCCAGTGGATACCTTTGAAGCTGCCACATTTTCGACAAGCAAAATAGCTGAAGAGTGGAGGTTTTTCGATATAATGAGAGACAGGGAAACAACAGAACTATACAACAGGAGGAATCTGCAAATGAACAGGAAATTCTTATTCACCGCATTGGCTGCCGGTTTTATTGCCGCAGGGTGCAGTGATGGTTCAGATAATGAAGCGATTGAAAATTCAGCGCCTCCGGAAGAAGAGGCGGCCGAACAGGAGCAGGACACGGAAAATTCTGTGGAGGATGAATTTCTGGTGCCCTTTGAAGGTGCCTTGACGCATGTCCACGGAATGGGATTTGTTGAAAGCGAAGGCGGGTTGTATCTGGCTTCTCATATGGGATTGAAAATCTACCAGGACGGCAGCTGGTATGAGACAGACGGCATGTTCAATGATTATATGGGCTTTAATGCGGTGGATGATGGCTTTTATACGTCCGGACATCCGGGGGAGGATTCAGATTTGCCAAATCCGATCGGAATCCAGCGCAGCAATGACGGGGGACGTTCGCTTGAGGAGCTCGGATTTACAGGTGAAACGGATTTTCACCTGATGGCAGCCGGTTACCGCAGCCACGATCTCTTGGTCATGAATCCGCAGGCGAATTCGGAAATGGCAGCAGGCTTTTACTTCAGTGAAAATGGAGGGGAAGATTGGCAGCAACTGGAGCCGCAAGGGCTTGAAGGCGATTTGGGAGCATTGGCGATCCATCCGGACGATTCACAGCTGATGGCAGCGGCGAGCGCTGCCGGAATATTCCTGTCCAAAGACGGTGGCGCAAGTTTTGAGCGGCTGACGGAAGAAGGGGAATTCGGGACAGCGGTGCATTTTACAGAAGAACAATTATATTATGCGAGTTACGGAACGGGTGCTTCGATGAAAGCCTATGACTTGGAAAGCGGGGAAGCCGATACGTTCGAGTTGCCCGAATTGAATGAAGACGGTGCGGTTTATATCGCCGTGAATCCGTCAGATGATGAGGAAGTTGTATTCAATACGGCTCAGGGCAATACCTACTTCTCCAAGGATGGCGGAGAGTCGTGGGAAGAAATTATGAGTGGTGGAGAAGTTCAGTAAATCCATAGAGAAATCCCCTTCTGAAACTTTCAGAAGGGGATTTTCAGGTTTATGCAACTTTTCTGCAGGCTTCTGCGCATTTGAAGCAAGCTTCTGCACAGCGCTGGCAATGGTCGTGGTCGTGTTGTTTGCATTCATTGCCGCAGGCTTCACAAATTTCAGCGCAAACTTTTGCCAATTGGGCTACAAAAGGCGAGTTGCGGGAAATGGCCTGTTCAAGATAGCCGCAGATGTCTGCGCATTCACGGTCCAGGCGGATACATTCTGCCATCATTTTTACGTCGTCTTCTTTTAGGCATGCGTCGAAACAATGGTTACATTCGGTCATGCATTCGTGCAAAACTTTCAATAATTCTGCATGCTGTTCATGTGCCACAATAAAACCTCCAGTTTCAAATTTTTACCTCATACTTACAGTGTATCCTGCTGGCTGAAAAATAAACATTTGGAACGGTTTTTTTAACTGAAACGAGCGTATCCCAATCAAAATGGGCGTTTCGTTTGGTCTTCCAAATCCTTAACTTTCTGGTGATATTCTTCTTCGCTGATTTCACCCCGGTTGTACTGTCCCTGGAGGCTGTGTTTATCTTCTACAGGGGGCAGCGAATCCACACTTCGCGACTTTGGATCGTTCCTGGCCATGAAAAACCAAAAGATGATCAGAACACCGGCAAGGAATATCAGTAAACCTCCCAGCAGGCCAAGGGGCATCGGAATAGTTGATAACAGAAGGATTTCCATTTTTCCCACTCTCCTTTATCCACCAATCTGCTTGTTACTTGTATAGTTCCCTTTTTCAGACTCCGGTAAGCCAAAACGTTCCGCCTCTCGTGAATTATTATTTTATTTCTCTTTTCTTCATTATCAATGTCAGCCAGACAATACCGATTATCAATAAAACCGGGGCCACAAACAGAGCGATAGTAACTGGCCATTGAAAGGTACCGAGGCCCAATCCCACGTTCAATATAAACAAAGCCATAAGCTTCAACTCCCTTAAATGAATAAGGTATTTTGTATGATTTTTCTCATCTTCATTATAAACCAAATGTAATCTGATTATTAGGTAAATTAACTGATTGCAGAAAAATAATAGTAATAAATCGCTGAAAAATCATAATTTTAATATTTTAAGGAGGTTTATTGAAAATAAATATCGAAAATTTAAGTTTTATTTAAAAGGAATTATCAGATAAAAATGGAATTATAAGCATGAGCAATAAAATTTTGAGGAAGAAGGGAATGGGTGATTTGAGAGATGTGTTCAAGTATTTCATCGTTGCAGCAATTGTAAGCGCTTTATTTTTACAGGGGATCGGACCGGTCAATGTTGCTGCAGAGGAACAGGAGCCTGTCATCCGAATCGGCGTGGTGCCGACAGCGGAGAGTCTGGTAATGGGAGCAGAAGGAGCATTTGACGTTGTTGACAAGGAAACCGGGGAGGTTCTTATCGCTGGCGCAGAAGGAACGGTGGACGTTGAACTTGGAGGAGCTGCAGTCGTTCAGACAAATTACCGCCTGCAGGTCGCTTCCACGACAAGTGAAAGCTATAAGGAAGACTGGCTGGAACGGGCAGCAGCGGCCGGATATGTTACTTACGTTGAAGAGTTTGGTGACTTTGACCGTCTCTTGATCGGCAAATTTCCGGCTGATGCAGGCTGGAGTGAACGTGCAGCATTTAAAAATGACATCGTTGCAGCAGGCCTTGGGGGCAGCGATTCCTATTGGCGCGTAATCACTGTAGGTGAGGGAGAAATGGCGTTGAATGTGACGTATGCCGGCGAAACGGCGACAGCCGCCAACGCTGTACAGATCATCGCAGCATCTGAGCGTGTTTCAATCAACGGCAAACCATACCGCGGTTTGGCAGAAGCGGGATTCAACAGCACGGGCACACTTGCGGGCATCAATGAATTGATGATGGAAGAATATCTTTACGGGGTAGTGCCGCACGAATTGCCGCCGAATCCTTACGGTGAACTGGAAGCACAGAAATCACAGGCAATTGCAGCGCGCACATATGCCTTGTCCAACATGGGCAAACGCAGTGCCGACGGTTATGATTTACTGCCGACCACATCTGACCAGGTATACGGCGGATCTGCGGCGGAGCATCCGATTTCGACCGATGCCATCGATGGCACAAAAGGAATTGTTGCGACATATGACGGCAAGCTGATTACAGCTGTTTACCATTCGACAAGCGGCGGAGCGACTGCCAATAACGAAGACGTCTGGAATTCAGGCGCGACCGATTACCTTCGCGGCACACATGTTGCGCAAAAAGGAAATTCATTGAAATACGTACCGGCACTTGATGTCTATAAGAATTCTGATGAAGGTGAATCGCTGCGCAAAGTGAAAAAAGGCGATTTCGAAGCGGATTGGTCCCGTTATTACCGATGGAATTTTGAATGGACGGCTGAAGAGATGAGCGAAGTATTGAGTCTCTACTATAATATTGATGTGGGTGAAGTCTACGAAATCAACGTGCTCGAACATTCAAGTTCAGGACGTGTGGCGGAAATCGAGTTTGTCACTGAAAACGGCACATTCTACGAATACAAAGACCGCATCCGCTGGGCATTGCAGTACATCAACGCGAGCGGTGATCCGGCAGTGTTGCTGAGTACATTATTCATCATCGAACCGGTTACAGATGAAGTAAACGGGGAAGTCACTGGCTTCAAGACAAACGGCGGAGGCTGGGGCCACGGCGTCGGCATGTCACAGGTTGGCGCAGTCGGCATGGCTGAAGCTGGCTATTCCTACGAAGTTATCCTGAAGCATTTTTATAAAGGGATTGAATTGGAGACACGTTATTAAAGGAATAAAAACTGAAAGCACGCTGCAGGAAATGCTTTTCCTGTTGCGTGCTTTATTTATCGAGGATTGTACTAACAGAAAGTCGTGTGTTGAAAAAAAATAACGGTTTTTAAAAGAAAAGTTGAAATAATATTTCAAAAATTTATAATAAACTAGTAGAAGAGAAAAAAGAAAGCGGAGGCGCTGTTATGTATGTGTTGGGAATTGACGGGGGAGGAACGAAAACTTCAGGAGTGGTCGCCGATGAGAGCGGCAGGGTTTATATGCAGACGATTGGAGGCAGCAGCAATCCGAATGCGCTGACTCAGGAAAAATTCGAGGAGGTGCTCAGCGGACTCCTGGCTGAGCTGGAAAATCAGAATCCGCATATTTTCGCCCAGCTCTCGGTATGTTTTGCGGGCATGTCAGGAGTCGGTGAAAGCGGAGGCGATGCTGAATTTGCAAAACTCCTGAAGAAACAGCTGCCTGCGCAGACGGATGTTGTCGTGGTGAACGATGCTTATAACGCACTCTATTCCGGTACGCTCGGGAATCCGGGAATCGTTCAAATCGCCGGAACCGGTGCAATTTCATTTGGCATAAATTACGAAGATAAAAGAGCACGTGCCGGAGGCTGGGGTTATCTGTTCGATGATGGGGGCAGCGGGTACTACCTGGGCAACGAAGCTCTACGCGCAGTTTTTGAACATTTCGATGGACGCGGGCCGTCGACAGTGCTGACAGAGCGACTCCTTAATTTCTTTGACGCAAGGCATGTGCCGGAATTGACCGGGAAAATCTACAGTCCAAAAGAGCACCCGCGCGCGGTCATTGCAAAACTTTCCCCGATCGTAGTGGAAGCGGCGCAAGCAGGAGATCCGGTTGCGGAAGGAATCATCTGCAAAGCCTGTGAAGAAATGATGAAATGCATCGAAGCCTGCCACAACAAGCTATTCGATTTTGACCATCCGACGGTTATCGTCTTATCGGGCGGCGTCTTTACCCACCCCGGTCAATTTGTTTGGTACCTGAATGAATTGAGCAGAAAATCGCTGCCGAATGTCATATTCCGGGAAACCCGGGTAGACCCGGTCGGCGGTGCGGTAATCGGCGGTTTGAAAGCGATGGGAATCAGCTCCATTGAGGAATCATTCGCAGAACGGTTGAACCGGGAATTAAAGAAATGAGGCGATTTTGATGGAATTGCGCCATTTGGGTGAGTTCAGCACCGAGGAGATTACGGAATTCTGGAACCGCGAACTCGGTGATTCATTTCCCATGCAGGAGAGGTTATGGGAGCAGAATACGTTCGGTGATCTGAATTTGATCGAAGAAGCTTCGGTAGCGGTAGCAGAAGAAGGCAGGCTCGCCGGTTTTATTGTCGCGAAACGGTTTCAGGAACAAACGGAAGCGGAAATGAACCGGGATATCGGCTGGATCCAATGTTTGCTGGTAAAGCGCGAAATGCGCGGATTGGGACTCGGGAGGAGGCTCTTGAAGCATGCGGAAGACATGTTCGCCCAAGCGGAAATGAAACAGATCCGTCTGGGCCGGGATCCATGGCATTACTTTCCGGGAGTCCCGGCTGACGACACGCTAACCGCAAACTGGTTTGAAAGCCAGGGATATGTGCGTGAATCGCTCGAGACGGATCTGATGAGAAAAATGGACAGGAAATCAACATACGAAATGGAAAATCCATCTGAACAGTTCAAAGTGATAGAGCCGCACGAACTTCCGGATCTGCTGGAGTTTCTGAAAACGAATTTCCCTGGAAGATGGCATTACGAGGCGCTGAGCTATTTGGAAACCGGAGCGGCCGGCCGGGAATTCATGGGTCTGTATATAGAAGGAATGTTAAAAGGCTTTTGCCGCATCAATGATTCCGTCTCGCCGCTGATTGCACAAAACGTCTACTGGTCCCCGTTATTTGACGGAGAGCTCGGCGGCATCGGTCCGCTCGGAATCAATCGCAGCATCCGGGGGCGGGGGTACGGGCTCGATCTCGTGAAAGCCGCCGCCAATGAATTGGTCCGCCGCGGTTCGGATGTGATTACAATAGACTGGACGCAACTTGTGCCGTTCTACGAAAAGATGGGATTCAACGTATGGAAACAATACATAACGATGGCAAAAACACTCAAAAGTGAAAAGGGTGACGGCATGAAGAGCTTGGTGAGAACATTTCTGCAGAATGAAATCGACAAACAGGTGACGCCGGGCGCAATCATCCGTGTGCGCCATAAAGGCGAGTTGATCGTGGATGAAGCGCTCGGGACGAACAGTTTGGAAAATGAACGGGTGCCCGTCACCGGAAAGACTGTTTATGATATGGCATCGCTGACAAAAGTGATGGTGACGACGCCGATCATTTTACAGCTGCTCGAGCAAGGTCAAATCTATCTGCATGATCGGGTGGCAGCTTTTGTGCCGGAATTTGGTGCAAACGGCAAAGAAAATGTCCGGCTGCGGCATTTGCTGACGCACTCATCAGGACTCCCGGCGCATCGCCATTATTTTGCGGACCGGCTGACGAAGCAGCAGGTTTATGAAGAAATTTATAAAGAACAGCTTGTTTATGAACCCGAAACGCAAGTGGTATACAGCGATCTCGGCTTCATTATGCTGATGGCAGTGATTGAAAAAGTGACAGGCCAGCGGATCGAAGCTTATGCTGAGCAGCATCTGTTTGCGCCGATGGGTATGAACGATACGAAGTTTCTGCCGGATTACGAAAATTCACGTTATGCCCCGACGGAATTTTTAGAGCATATCGGCGGCCATAAATACGGCATCGTCCATGACGACAATACCGAATTCATGGGCGGCATCAGCGCGCATGCGGGTCTTTTCTCAACGATGGATGATTTATCGATCTTCACAAAAATGCTGGAGAACGATGGCGTACACAATGGCGATCAAATTCTCCATCCCCTGTGGCTCGAAAAAGCGCGGCAGGATTTTACTCCCTACAGCGATGATGCGCGGGGCATCGGCTTTGAACTGAAAGCGCGCGGGGCCGGTCCAGTGGGCGATCTGCTGTCATCAAAGACTTACGGCCATACGGGGTATACCGGAACGAGCTTTTATATCGACATAGAACGGCAATTGACGATCATGCTGCTGACCAACCGCGTCTACTTCGGACACCAGGATCCGATCATCCGGCTGCGTCCGCGGCTGCACAATTTGATAGTCGCCAATCTGGAACAATAAAAAGGGGGAGCAGCATGCACTTAATGATTGTCGGTGCGCATTGCGGAGACGGCGAATTGCAAGCCGGTGCAATTGCACATAAATATGCAGAGGCAGGTTATAAAGTAACTTTTCTGCATCTGACAGCGGGCGAAAAAGGCGCACCACCACATTTAGATACCGAAGTATATCGTCAGCAGAAAATTGCGGAAGCGGAAAAGGCAGCTGCAATCCTCGGCGGCATGAGCATCACACTCAGCCATCGCGATGCGGAACTGGAATTCACAGCGGAGCTTTCGAAAGAAGTCGCAACGATTTTCCGCACAGAAAAACCGGATTTTGTCATAACCCACTGGGTCAACAGCATGCATCCCGACCACGCCATCTGCCAGAAACTCGTCCAGGATGCCTGGCTGAAAGCATCGCTCCCCGGTTTCGAGCTGGACGGCTTGCCGCCGCACGGCATCCGCCGCGTTTTCCATAGTGAAAACTGGGAGGACATGGAAGGTTACGAACCGGATATTTACGTCGACGTCACCGAATCGTTCGACGCCTATCTGGAGGCGCTGTCCTGTTACTGGTTCATCATGAACTCAGGCAGTTTCCGCTATTACGATTATTATAAAGCGCTCGGCACAACGCGCGGCTGTCTTGGCCGCACACAATATGCACAGACTTTGCAGAACTCGAAAGGGCTGCATGTCCGCCGGGAAGGCCACATCCCCGGATTTCAAACCACTTAAGGAGGCTAACCATGACTTTACATAAAAAAGCCGGCCGTCTCATGATTGCCGGATTCAAAGGACTCACCATTTCGGAAGAAATAAAACATCTGATCCACACTTACCATATCGGAGGCGTGATCTTGTTCGGCCGCAATATCGGCACGCCGGAAGAAATTCTTGAGTTGACCCGGTCGCTTCAAGCAGAAGCAAAAGCAGCCGGCTACAACGTGCCGCTGTTGATTTCCATTGATCAGGAAAATGGCGTCGTCCGCCGCCTCGGGGAAGGCACCACAATCATTCCGGGCGCGATGCTGCTCGGAGCCGCACAGGATCCGGCCCATGCACGCAAAGCCGGCGAATTGACCGGCAAGGAATTGAAAGCGCTAGGCATCAACTGGAATCTGGCGCCGGTCGTCGATATTAATAACAATCCAAAAAACCCGGTCATCGGTGTGCGCTCATTCGGCGAAAATCCTGAAAAGGTCAGCGAACTGGCAAAACAATCGATGCTCGGCATGCAGGATGCAAAAGTCATGACGACGCTCAAGCACTTTCCGGGCCACGGCGATACCAGTGTTGATTCACATCTCGATTTGCCTGTCATCAGCCACGGACTCCAGCGGCTTCATGCGGTGGAATTGGTGCCGTTCAAAGATTGCATCGCGGCCGGAGCGGACGCCATCATGAGCGCGCATGTTTATTTCCCCGCACTTGAAGGAGAGGCAAATCTGCCGGCAACCTTGTCGCGCTCTGTCATAACAGGACTTCTGCGCGAAGAGCTCGGCTTTGACGGCGTCGTAACCACGGATTGCATGGAGATGGATGCGATCGCCAAAGGCATCGGCACAGTCAACGGTTCGGTTAAAGCTGTCCAGGCCGGCGTCGATTTGGTGATGGTTTCACACATGCACGATCTGCAGGAACAAGCCATCCTGAAAATTGCCGAAGCCATCGAAAACGGCGATATCGAAGAAGCACAAGTCGACCGTTCGATTGAACGCATCAACAGCATGATCGCCAATTACGATGGATGGAATGAAATTGCAGAAAACAGCAGCGTTCCGGCATTCGTAGGCTCCACCGAACACCAGCTGGAAATGAAAAGCATATATAAGCAAGGCATCACGCTGACCGGCGGCAAAGGCGGACAGTCCATTGCACCATCCGACAAAGTGCTGCTCATCTACCCGCATAACGAATACGCCACCATGGTGGAAGACAAACGCTATTCAACTTTGGAGATGGCGGAACAGCTCAAAAAGGTTCATAGCCATGTCGAAGTCATCGAAATCGATCCAGCCAACTACGAAAAGCAGCAACATAAAATAGTCGAACAGGCTCAAAACTTCGACCGCCTTGTCATCCTGACACTCAATGCAGCCGTCCAGGAAAGCCAGCGGAATTTCGTCAATGAACTGATTGATACCGGTGTCCCATCTGACGTCATCGCCATTCGGACACCATACGATGCAGCACAATTCAAAAATGCAAACCGCATTTATTGCACCTACGAATTCACCAAATCCGCATTTGAAACAATGGCGGAAGCCTTGGTAGGCAAGACAGAAATCAACGGCAAGCTGCCGGTGACGATTCTATAATTTCAATTCTTCTATTATAGGTTGAAGTAAAGAATCAATATTCTCATCTCGCTTCGGCGCTATGGACTGGGCTGAGAGAATAGCTTAGATATGGAGCAAAACAGCGAAGACGCCCAGGGGAGCAAGCGAAGTGCTGAGATCCACTCGGGCGAAGTGCAACGAGCCAGAGTTAGCTCAGCACGAGCCCCCAGGCAAGCGAGCTGTTTTGCGGAATATCGATTACTGAAGATTTATTAGTTCAACTTATATAGCTAATTGATATTTATTTTTAAATTTAATAAAAAGTATTGATATTTAATTTTAAAAAAGCTACTATATGAATAAGAGTTTTCGAACAATTCTGGCGCATCGGAAAGGGGTGGTCAAGTGGAAGCAATGAGAGTTTGTGGATTAATGTCCGGAACATCGCTGGACGGCCTTGATATTGCGGTCGCGGATTTCGCGGAATCGGGAGGCAAGATAAGCTATCAGCTGGTCCACTTCACGACAATGTCCTATCCGGATGAACTGAAGGCGAAGCTCCTGCAATTGATGGATCCGCTGGCACCGATGCAGCAGGTTTCATCGATGAATATGTATCTCGGGGAATATTACGCGCGTCTGATCAGGGAGGCATTGGAAGCAACGGATGTCGATTACGAATCGATCGATCTGATCAGTTCACATGGCCAGACGATGTGGCATGAACCCGTGATAGGAGGGGCCGATCCTTTTGCGCGCCCCAACAGCTTTCAAATCGGTGACATTTCAGCGCTTGCTGAGTTCTCCGGAAAAACGGTCATCGGTGATTTCCGCCCGCGCGATATGGCGGCCGGTGGTCAGGGGGCTCCGCTTGTTCCGTTTGCTGATAAAATTTTATTTCAGTCGGAAACGGCGGGCAGAATCCTCCTGAATATCGGAGGCATCGCGAATATGACCGTCCTGCCCTCAGTAAGCAGCAAAAAGAAAACGCTTGCATTTGACACGGGGCCCGGCAATATGATCATCGATGCCTTTGCATCAAAGCATACGGGCGGGAAGCGGAATTACGACGAGGACGGTAAAATCGCAGCTGCCGGACGAGTGGACAGCGAATGGCTGGCTCAATTGCTCGAAAATCCCTATTACAATTTACCGGCACCGAAAAGCACCGGACGCGAGCTGTTCGGTACATCTTATGCCGATGAATTGTGGCAGGAAGCCGACAGCCGGCAAATGGCAGAAGAAGACAGAATCGCTACGATGACAAAGCTGACAGCGGAAACGATTGCCGCTGAAATCCGTAAGTTCGCGGACAGCCACGACATCGACGAAGTATTTGTCAGCGGTGGGGGCGTACATAACGGCACGCTGCTCGGATTTTTGAAAGAGCGCATGCCCGACAACATCTCAGTAAAAGCCTCCAACGAAATCGGCATCGATTCAGATGCCAAAGAAGCATTTGTTTTCGCGCTGCTCGGTTATTTGGGTTTCAACAGGAAACCGAATAATCTGCCCGCTGCCACAGGGGCGGAGCGGCCGACAATTTTGGGGAAAATTGCATGGCAATCAAAACATTGGGGGGAATAGAAATGACGAAAATGTACAGAAAATCTGTTTTGACAGTCGCTTCACTTGGTATGGCAGCAAGTGTACTTGCGGGATGCAACAGCAACGCCGAAGAAACGGGCGATGTAGAAGAATTTAAAGGTACAATTACGATCTGGGACGGCCCGAGATGGCCGGATGAAGATGACAATAAATTCCACTGGCTGGAAGAGAAAATTGCTGAATACGAAGAAGCGAATGAAGGCATTGAAATCGAAATGGTGCAGGTTCCTTGGGCAGAAATGGGCGATAAGCTGGGTGTAGCGATTGCCGGTAAAGGCTGGCCGGATATTGCGCCGGTTGACATCAGTGGAAGCGCAATCTCAATCGACCATATCGAGCAGGGCGTTGTAGAACCGCTTGATGCTTATATCGATGACGAAGCGAAAGAAGACTTTTATGAAAATGCACTTGATGCTTACACATATGACGGGAAACTCTACGGCATTCCGAACTCCATCACACTTCATACGATGCTGTTGAATTTGGATCTGTTTGAAGAAGCAGGCGTTACACCGCCGGAAAACGGCCAATGGTCGTATGATGAATTCCTGTCTGCTGCAAAAGAGTTGACGTTTGACCGCGACGACGATGGCGAGACGGATGTATACGGATTCTCGACATACATCATGCCTGGGTATTACGAAGCGTGGCCTTTCTTCTATAAGAATGGCGGATCACCTTTGAACGAAGATATGACTGAATTCACATTCGACGACCCTGAAACCATTCAGGCGATCCAGGATCTGGCTGATTTAAAACTGACGGAAAACGCTGCACCTGAAACGCATGGCGGCAATGATGTCGGCGGAACATTCCAGGCTTGGGCAAACGAAGAACAACGTACGGTAGCTATGCAACCATGGGCAACATGGGCGATTGGCGCGGCTCAAGGCGCTTACCCGACAAACTTCATGGTAGCTGAATATCCGACCGGTGATGAAGAAACTTCGAAAACAATCGGTGGGGTCGGCGGCTGGACAATGTTCCACCAGGACGAAGATGCTAACAAAAAAGCTGCGGTAGCAGACTTCATGCAATTCATCTCGACTGCTGATGAGCAAGTGACGATGGCTCAGAATTATGGCGTCTTCCCGGCTCGCATCAGTGCGGCTGAACAAGATCCATTCGCGGAAAACCCTGAAATGGCGCGCGCGATGGAAATGTCTGAACAAGTGGTAATGCTTCCACGCCATCCGGAGTGGAGAAAAATCGATGAAGCGATCCAAACAGAACTTCAACTCGTCTTCAACGGTGAGAAAACTGCAGAGCAAGCAATGGCTGATGCAAAAGTTGTCGTAGACGGCTTATTGGAATAGAAGATTTCGAGCAGGCTGTGCCACGCGCAAGCCTGCTTCATTTTTAGGAGGTGTCCCGCAATGACTCAAGTGCCAATTGGAGCGGTACCGAAAAAAGGCGAAGAAGAACTGAAAGTCAAAAAACGATTTAACGAAAGTGTTTGGAAACAAATGAAGAAAAACTATGCGGCGTACCTGTTTTTATTGCCCAAATTGGTGCTGTTCACCTTATTCGTCGCAATTCCTGTGTTATGGGCATTCGTCTTGTCGTTTCAGGAATACAAGATTTTCGGCAGTGAATTTGCCGGATTTCAAAATTACATAACCGTGTTCCAGAGCGCCGCATTTATGGCGGCATTGAAAAATACGATGCTGTTCACGATTGTGACGGTGCCTTTCGGCGTCATCACGGCTTTGATCGGCGCGTCGATGATTTTCGCGCTCGGCAAAGTGTCACAGAGCTTTTTCCGGTCCGCGTTCTATTTGCCGACGGTGACTTCAATGGTCATCATCGCGATGGTATGGCGCTGGATGTACAATTACGATTTCGGTTTGTTCAATTATTTGCTCGGCTGGTTTGGGGTCGATCCGGTCAACTGGCTGGGCCAATCGGCAACCGCGTTATGGGCGTTAATCATCATGCAATGTTTGATACCATTCGGTGTCGGCATCATCATGTACCTGGCGTCGATGGGCTCGATTTCGACGGCGCTCTATGAAGCGGCGAAAATTGATGGAGCCGGCAGCCTCAAACAATGGTGGCATATCACTGTTCCACTGTTGAAGCCGACGACGCTCTACCTGGTGCTGCTCAGCACGATCGGTTCGTTCCAGGTGTTCACCCAGATCATCATGATGACGGGCGGTGGGCCGGGTAACGCCACCGAAACACTTGTCCACCTCATCTATAAAACCGGTTTCCGGGATTTCGAATTCGGTTTGGCGGCCGCACAATCGGTCGTATTGTTTGTCATTATTCTCATCTTCTCTGTCATCCAATTCCGGGTGCTCCGCCATGATGAGTGATTGGAGGATTGACTGTGAAAAATCAAAGTAAACGAGCAAATAAATTAATCATCTATGTCCTGCTGACCGTTTTTGCGGTCGTTTCACTACTTCCTCTTTATTGGGTATTTTCTACCTCGCTGCAACTCAGCAGCTACCAGTCGGAAGATATGGATCGCCCTGTTTCCTATGTCGATTCCAATCCGCCGAAACTATATCCGATGGGGATCCCGCTTTATTTTGAACATTGGGGTGAAGCACGCGAAGCGGATAAAGCAGGAAATGCGGAAGAAGAAGCGTATCACCGAGAAATGATGGACCATATCATCGACAATACGTTCTCAAGTTTCGCCACGCTGTTCCAAAAACATGATGTCGGCAAATGGTTCTTCAACAGTGTTTATATTTCCGTTGTCGTAACGGTCGGGATTCTGCTGATCGATTCCATGGCCGGTTATGTGCTCGCCAAAAAGAAATTCCCGGGGAGGAATCTCATCTTCTGGATCATTATTTCAACGATGATGATCCCAGGGCAGGTTACGCTGGTGCCGCTGTTCATCATGGTTGGGAATTTGAACTTGATGGATACGCATTGGGCGCTCATTCTGCCGGATCTGTCGATGGTCTTCGGCGTGTTCCTGATGCGCCAGTTCATGTATTCAATTCCGGATGAACTGCTCGAAGCATCGCGTATGGACGGCGCAAGCGAATGGCGCACCTACTGGACAATCGTGCTTCCGCTTGCGAAACCGGGTCTTGCCGCACTTGGGATCTTTACGTTCATGAATGTCTGGAATTCATTCCTGTGGCCGATTATCGTGTTGAACAGCGCAGAGCTGTACACCTTGCCGGTTGGATTGAAAACACTTCAAGACGCCAATCTGGCCAGCTTTAAATTATTGATGAGCGGAGCTGCGGTAGCCGCAATTCCGATGATCATCGTCTTTATCCTGTTCCAGCGCTACTTCGTTAAAGGCTTGACACTCGGCGGCGTGAAGGAATAATGGCGGCCGCTGTAAAGCTAGGACTCGAAGTATTCCTGGAAAATCGGACGCACGAGCTGAAGGGAAAACGAATCGGTCTCCTGACCAATCAAACAGGGGCCGACTCACAGCTGGAATCGGCGATTCGTCTGTTTCACCACCATCCTGATCTCGACTTGCGCGTCCTGTTCGCACCGGAACACGGCTTAAAGACGGATGCCAAAGAAGGTGAGAAATTCGGAGACAGCGTCCACAGCGAAACGGGCGTGCCGGTCTACAGCCTTTACGGCAAAACGAAAAAACCGACGGACGCCATGATGCAGCATATCGATGTTGCGATTTACGATCTTCAGGATATCGGCGCACGTTATTACACTTATATTTACTCGATGGCCTATCTGATGGAAGCTTGTGTGCGGACGGGCAAAAAGATGTATGTCCTGGACCGCCCCAATCCAATCGGGGGCGAAGCACTCGAGGGAAATCTTATCGAATCCGATTTCACATCTTTCGTCGGACTCTACCCGATTCCGAACCGCCATGGCATGACGGCGGGGGAACTGGCACTTTATTTCAATGAAACCTTTAAAATCGGCTGCGATTTGGAAGTGGTCAAAATGGAAGGCTGGCAGAGCGGCATGTTATTTCCGGATACCGGATTGCCGTGGATTCCGCCTTCACCGAATACGACAGGGCTCGATATGATGCTGCTGTATCCGGGAACCTGTTTAATAGAAGGAACGAACTTATCAGAAGGACGCGGAACCGCCCAGCCCTTTGAAATCGTCGGCGCCCCGTTTATCGACGGCATCCGGTTGCAGGACGCTGTCAACGCTCTCGGCCTTCAACACGTCAAAGCGCGAGCGATTAGCTTTACGCCGGCACAGGCGAAACGTGCAGGAGAACTGTGTGAAGGCATTCAGCTCCATATTATGGACAGGCAGTTGTTTCAGCCGCTGGCGAGTTTTATTCGTGTGCTCAGCCTGATCGCTGAAATGTACCCGGAAGAGCTGGTGTTCCTGGAATACGGCAACCTCAAGCATCCGATGTTCGATCTCCTGGCCGGCACGGACCTGCTGCGCAACGCACTGGCAAACGGCGGCGCAGAAGAATTTTTACAGTATTGCCAAAAAGACAGCGAAACTTTCGCTGACATAAGACGGCAATTCTTACTTTACAGATAGGGGGCGAAGCCATGGAAAAGTTATCACTTCTCATCACAGAGGAATCCAATCCGAAATCGGCGAGTCTTGACGAAATGCCGACTTCGGAAATACTCAAAACCATGAACGAAGAAGATCAGACTATCGCGCTGGCCGTCCAGAAAGTCCTGCCGCAGATTGAGCAGACGGTTGAAAAAGTCGTCAGCGCATTCAAAGCGGGAGGCCGGCTGATTTACACTGGAGCCGGAACCAGCGGCCGCATCGGCGTGCTTGACGCCGTTGAATGTCCACCGACATTCAGCACGTCACCCGATATGGTCCAGGCGGTACTCGCCGGTGGAAACGGAGCCATGTTCAACGCAGTCGAAGGAGCGGAAGACGACGAATTGCTCGGCGCATCCGACCTCGAAAAGCTGAACATCACAAAACACGATGTCATCATCGGCATCGCGGCAAGCGGACGCACACCTTACGTCAAAGGAGGGCTTGTCTATGCCAACTCATGTGGTGCAACGACTGTCGCCTTGTCGAGCAATGAAAAGTCACTGATCGGCAAACATGCCGACATCAAAATCGAAGTCGTCACTGGACCGGAAGTATTGACCGGCTCCACGCGGCTTCGCGCAGCAACAGCCCATAAAATGATTCTTAATATGATTACGACTGCTTCGATGATCAAAACCGGCAAAGTTTATAAAAATCTTATGGTCGATTTGAACGCCAGCAATTATAAATTGCGCGAACGGGCGAAGCAGATGGTCTGCACGCTCACCGAAGTTTCTTACGAACAAGCGGAAAAGGTTCTTGAGACAACTGATTTCGATGTGAAACTGGCGATTGTCATGATCTTTACGGGCGTCGCAAAAGAAGAAGCGGAAGCGTTGATTCGCACATCCGGCGGTTTTGTCCGGGAAGCTGTGAAAACGGCAACAGTAAAAGAGGGGTGAATGGCGATGTACCGCAGTTTCCGGAATGGCGACGAAAATGCCATCATCGATCTATGGAATAAAACCATGCAGCGCGATCCGATAACAAAGCAGCGATTTTTCAAACAAGTGCTGCTCGACGCCAACTTCGATCCTGAAGGTTTAATTGTTGCCGAGCAGGATGGGGAATTGATCGGCGCTATCTATGCGCTCACGAGGAAACTCCCAATGGCGGGTATAGAATTGGAGCGGGACACCGCGTGGATTACGTTTTTCATGGTCGATCCTGAAAACGGACGTCAGGGAATAGTCCACGGATTGATGGAGCAGGCGGAACAATATGCGAAGCAACAGGGAGCGGTACAAATATTATTCTCTTCCTACGCACCGAATTATTTTCTGCCTGGCATCGATGAAACGGCTTATCCGGCTGCGTACACTTTTTTGCTGAAAGAAGGTTATCGCCGACAGTCTTCGCCGGTTGCGATGCACCGTGATTTATTGGATTACAGTTACACGCCCGCAGTGAGTGAATTGAAAAAACAGCGCGAAGCGGAAGGCTATTCATTTGGACCGGCATCACACGGCGATTTTCCGGAACTGATCCGCTTTGCAAATGAACATTTCAATCCCGATTGGGGACGCGCCATCCGTGAAGGCATCCTGCAGGGACTCGATCCCGAACAGGTGCTGGCGGCGAAAAACGGTGACCGCATTGTCGGCTTCGCGATGTTCGGAGGCTATGAAGGAATCCGGGAACGCTTTGGCCCGTTTGGTGTAGATGAACACGAAAAGGGCAAAGGGCTTGGTAAAATCCTGCTGCACGATACGCTCCATGCGATGAAGCAGCGGACGATCCAAGGCGCCTGGTTCCTGTGGACCAGCGAAACAAGCTCAGCAGGTCATTTGTATTTGAAGCACGGTTTCAAAACCTATCGCCAGTTTCATGTAATGGTGAAGGAACTGGTTCATTAAAGAAGCGATTTCCAGGCATGGTGGAGCATTTCACCTGTATTAGTTTTGAATTAGAGATAGAATAAATATAGAGATAATTTTGTATAAGCAGAAGGGTTGATGACAATGGGCATAGCAAGTGGCGGTTTGGTATTGGTCAATGAAATGCGGAAGAATCTTCCGCCATCGGAACAGAAAATCGCGGATTATATTGTGTCGAATCCGGAAAAAATCGTGTCGATGACGGTACAGGAACTCGGTGAAATGAGCCAGACAAGCGGGGCAGCGGTTACTCGGCTGTGCAAATCGCTGAAGCTGAAAGGCTTTCAGGAGCTGAAATTGCGCATCAACGGAGATCTGGGCCGGAAAATTGAATTGACCAACCGCGACATCGAACCCAACGAACCCGTAATGAGTACCATTCAAAAAGTGACGGACCACGCTGTCCACGCTTTATTGGAAACCGCGGAACTGATGGACAGCACCCAACTCGAAGCAGCGGTCGATGCCATCGGCAATGCACAAAATATCCACTTCTTTGGTGTCGGGGCTTCCGGCATTCCGGCTTTCGATGCGCAGCAGAAATTTCTGCGGATCCACAAAGCGACAACTTCAACAGCAGATCTCCACATGAGCGCAACAGTCGTGGCCAACTTCGGACCGGAGGATGTCGTTGTCGGAATTTCATTTTCAGGGAAAACATTTGAAGTCGAAAAGATTTTGGAACTGGCAAATTCCCGGGGGGCGACGACGATCAGCCTGACGAAATATGGCCAGACGCCGATTTCAGGAATTTCGAAAATCCAGCTGTACACCTCGCCATCGCGCGAAGCGAATTTCCGGAGCGCGGCAACTTCTTCACGGCTGGCTCAGCTGCATGTTATGGACATGCTGTTTATGTCAGTGGCATCGCGGCAATTTGATACAACAATCACTTATCTGGATTCGACGCGGGAAGCGATTGAAGACATTCAGCAATACATTTCAGGCAAGAAGAAAAAATAATGACGCAATCAAAGAAGGTGTCCGCAATGACTCGAACATTGATCGAAAATATCCGGCTGGTCCAAAACGATGGCTCGTTGGCTGAAGGCTCGGTCCTCATCGAAGACGGACGGATTGCGGCAATGTCGGCGGAGCCGCTCACCGATTACACTGGCGACCGTTTTGACGGCGGCGGCTCTGTGGCGATGCCGGGTTTTATTGATATCCATATCCACGGAGCACTTGGAGCGGATTTTATGGACGACGACAGTGCAGCGGCGGGGACGATTGCGGCGGCGCTGCCTGCCGAAGGGACGACTTCATTTCTTGCGACCACGCTGACGCATTCGCCGGAACGCATTTCACAGGCTATCCGGCACGGACGGAATTTCATGACTGGAAAGGAGAAAGCAGGAGCGGAGATGCTCGGCTTTCACCTCGAAGGTCCGTTCATCCATCCGAATCAGGCGGGGGCACAGCCTGCCGCCTATATTTGTGAACCGTCGATGGCGCAGTTACAAGGATGGTTCGGTAACAATCTGGACGATTTGAAAATCATCACGATGGCGCCGGAACAAGATGTGGAATTTAAAGTGATTCGGGAACTTTCAGAACGTGGCGTCATCGTTTCAGCCGGCCATACGACGGCGGATTACGCGACGATTAAAAGAGCACAGGAGGCCGGATTAACGCATCTGACGCATTTCGCCAATGCCATGCGCGGGCTGCACCACCGCGAAATCGGCGTGGTCGGCGCGGGTATGCTGAACCGGGAATTATTTTGTGAAATCATCGCGGATGGCATCCACTTAGCGCCCGACATGCTGAAGCTGGTGCTGCAGGTCATCGGTCCGGAACGTTTATTGCTCATCACTGATTCGATGCGCGCCAAAGGATTGCCGGACGGTTCGTATACTCTCGGCGACCAGGAAGTGACGGTGAGCGGCCAGGAAGCGGTGCTGGCGGATGGAACGCTTGCCGGCAGTGTGCTGAAGATGAATGAAGGAGTGCGCCAGTTGAAAGTGGCAGCTGACATTTCATGGGCCGACGCCATTGCGCTGTCGTCCGGAAATGCGGCACAGCGGTTCGGAATCTCGGACCGCAAAGGCAGCTTAGAGCATGGCAAAGATGCTGATATCGTTCTGGTAACAGAAGATTTCAGCGTCAGACATACCTTTTGCAGAGGAAGGATGAGTTTCGCTCATGATCAAATCGAAGATGTTCCAGTGGATTGAAGTATCAAGCTACGAGCAGATGAGTGAAATTGCAGCGACGATTTTTGCGGAACAATTGCTGTCAAAACCCGACAGTGTCCTAGGGCTTGCCACAGGCGGCAGCCCTCTCGGCTTTTACAAAGAATTGGTGCGGCGCCATCAGGAGGAAGAATTTTCTTTTGCACGGGCGACAACTTTTAATTTGGATGAATACGTCGGGATAGGCCCGGGAGACGCGACCAGCTACCACGAATTCATGAATGAGAATTTATTCCGTCACATCGATTTGCCAGAAACGAGACGCCATTTACCAAATGGCCTGGCGACGGATCTGGATGCGGAGTGCAGTCGATACGAGAAGCTGATTGGGGAAAGCGGCGGCATTGACCTGCAATTGCTGGGCATTGGCGTCAACGGCCACATCGGTTTCAACGAACCGGGCACGCCCTTTGATTCGCGTACGCATGTCATTGAACTGACGGAAGCGACGCGGCAGTCGAACGCACGGTTTTTCGACAGGGAACAGGATATTCCAAAAAAAGCGCTAACGATGGGCATCGGAACAATTATGGCAGCCCGTAAAATCGTGCTGCTGGCTTTTGGAGACAATAAAATGGATGCTGTGGAGCGCCTGGAAAACGGTGCCGTAACGGAAGAGTTTCCTGCCAGCATACTGCACAAACACCCGCACGTCACGGTAATATACGGAAAATAATAGAGATGATTTTGAAGGGGGTTGCCGTATGGCAGAGTTGAAGTTGACCAATCTTACCAAAGAATACGACAAAGGTGTTCTGGCGGTACAGGATTTTAATTTACACATACTGGATAAGGAATTCATCGTTTTTGTCGGCCCGTCCGGCTGTGGGAAATCGACGACACTTCGCATGATTGCCGGTCTTGAGGATATTTCAGACGGCGAGTTTGAAATCGAAGGCAAGCGCATGAACGATGTGGCGCCGAAGGACCGGGACATCGCGATGGTGTTCCAGAACTACGCACTGTATCCGCATATGACCGTTTACGAAAATATGGCATTCAGCCTGAAACTTCGCAAAGTGCCGAAAAAGCAGATCGAGGTGCAGGTCAATGAAGCGGCGAAAATCCTTGGACTCGAGGATTACCTGAAGCGCAAGCCGAAAGCCCTCTCCGGTGGACAGCGCCAGCGTGTGGCACTGGGACGTGCAATTGTGCGCGACGCGAAAATCTTTCTGATGGATGAACCGTTGTCGAACCTTGACGCCAAGTTGCGTGTACAGATGCGCGCAGAAATTCAGAAATTGCATCACCGCCTGCAGACGACGACAATCTACGTGACGCATGACCAGACGGAAGCGATGACGATGGCAACACGCATCGTCGTCATGAAAGATGGTTTCATCCAGCAGGTGGGAACACCCAAGGAAGTCTACGACAACCCGGTCAACGTCTTTGTCGGGGGCTTTATCGGTTCACCGGCGATGAACTTTTTCCGCGGCAAGATGACGACGGCAGGGTTCCAGATCGGCGAAACGACGGTCGATCTGCCCGCTGATAAACGAGCGCAGCTGATGGCGGAAGGTTATGAAGGGATGGAAATCATCCTTGGCATCCGTCCGGAGCATATCCACACCAACGCAGCGGAAATCGAATCCAATGCATCATCGGTATTCAAAGCGAACATCGATGTTGCCGAGCTGATGGGAGCGGAAACGTATTTGTATGCGCACCTGAACGGCTCGAATTTCATCGCCCGCATCGAAGCCACTACGGCAATCAAAGCGGGAGACGAGATTACACTGGCATTCGACATGGAGCACGCCCATTTCTTCGACGTTGAAAACGAGAAGCGTATATTCTGATTTCAAGTGGCATCCCCTGCGGAGATAATCCGTGGGGGATTTTTCTATTTACTGATAGTGGAGAATTGGCAGCGTCGGCGCTTTGGGTGTGGGAGATGGAATAGGGGAAGATTGTGCCTATGTGTTGCTTAAGAAGATAGCTTCTGGATCTTCTACTTAGGGGAATGAAGCTCTGAGTGTCATATAGAGTTATTCACCTCACGTATAAAACGATTTACTTACCGTATAAATTGTTTTAGGTGTCGTATAATCTTGTTTTTGTGTCGTATAGCCAATTTTACCTCACGCTCCTCAAAATAGACGGACCGCATCAGAAGTTTGAACGGATCGATTTGAAACAGCTGGCGTTCGCCAGCTGCCTGGGGCGGCGCGCCGCCCGTTTTTAAATCAACCGCTTGGAAGCGATTGAGCGGGCCGCATGGATGCCACTCGCCGCAGCACCAATTGTGCCGCCGCCTGGAAAGATATGGTCGCCGCAAACATAAAGTCCAGGAATGCCCGAACGATGCGAGATGGAATTGAACAGCGCTGAATCCAAGGTTTGGGGGAATCCCCCGACAAATCCGTTCGGTCTGCCCGTGAAACGCTCCCATGCTTTAGGCGCTCCTTTTTCCAGATGGACAATCGACTCGCGGAAACCAGGAATTTGCTGTTCGATTGCCTGGAGCATCCGCGTGCTTAACGTTTCTCTGGCCACGTCGTACTTTTCGTGGGTATCCCAAAGGTCCGCTTTGGAATGAGTGGAAACTGTAACGGTTTGAAAACCGGCAGGCGCCCGCAACAAGTCGCCGGGAAGCGAGGCGGACATAAAAAAGTGAGCGCCTTCAGCCATGCCATCTCCTGTTGAAATTTGCCGGAAGGGAGGCAGCGGATGAGTCAATCTGCTGGAATCGACAGCAATGTACAAAGTCAGGGTCGTCCATGTTTCACTTCTTGCCCCTTCCAGGAGGGGCTTTTTTAATTGGTCTGCGAGTTCCTGTGACAGCATGCCGGGGAGCAGGTGGATGGGTGCATTGACGATGACTGCATCGGCTTCGTAGCTATTGCCGCGGTGATCGGTTGCAATCCAGGCCTTTTTGCTGCGTGCCAGTTTCATGACGGTGCGGCGTTTTTTCAACACACCTCCATTTTCCTTTATACTTTCACCCATTATCTCAGCAAAGCGATACAATCCGCCGGGTACATAATAAGCCCCTTCATGATAGATATCGAGTGCGACTGCAGCCAGTAAATAAGAAACATCCTCGCTTGCGGTCTGCATGCTATCGATCAGCAGCCCGTCCAGCATATGCCGGAACGCTGTGAGTTGGTCGAGGCCGTGGCGGTTCAGGCAATCGCCAAGTGTTTTATTGAAATGCGGCAAAAGCCTGGCATGGGCAGGCCGGATGGCGCCCGCTAATGCTACCCATTCTTTCGCTGTAGCCGGAGGCAGTGCAGGAAGTGGATCCATCATTGTGCGGACGATTGAAGCAGTCGAGTAAATTTCCTGATAAAAGGCACGAATATTTGATTCGTATCCGGGAAATTGACTGACGATGTTATGCACATGATGTTCACGGTTTTTCAGAAACACAAACGAATGGTCAGGGTGGATCATTTCCATGACGGTTTCCAACGGTTCAAGCGGCAATGGTTTTCCGAGGAAACGGAAAACGCGCTCATGGATGCCGCCGCTTTCAAGGCCCATGCCGAGTGTGGCGCCAACAGGGAACAGGAATTTATGCCGTTTGAATTTCCCGGCGCAGCCTCCCAGTTCAGAAGATGCTTCGAGAAGTGTAACGCGGTCCCCATTTTTAGCCAGCAAAGCAGCAGCGGTCAATCCGCCGATGCCAGCGCCAATCACTAATATATTTTGCGGCATGTCCGATCCTCCTTAAAAATAAAATTTATCCTATAAAAAATTTAAAGAAATTCTTCAGTCCAATGAAATATTACTTAATGAATATGACGATTCCAAATTATCCAAAGAGAAGCTGGAAGCCCAATCTATTAATTAAAGTACCATAATCCCTCATTGTGAGAAAATCTGTGGACAGAAAAGATACGTAAAAAAGGGGTTTTCGAGAAACCGGTCGCCAACAGGAAAAATATATCTCCACAACCCATATTCCATATACTAACATCCGTCCGATTATGCTACGCTGAATACAAAATTAAACCGAACGGGGTGTTGATATGAATCACACAATCCGGATTGAAAGTTTAAGCAAGAATTACGGCAAACAGGAAGTGTTGAAAGACATCAATCTGGAAGTTGGCGAGGGGCGGATTTATGGCTTCATCGGCCCGTCCGGTTCCGGCAAGACGACGCTCGTCAAGATGATTGTCGGCATCGATTCGCCGGATACAGGTACGGTGACGGTACTGGATAAAAAGGTGCCGAACTTGAAGCTGCTGCAGGATATCGGGTATATGGCGCAGTCTGATGCGCTGTATCCTGAGTTGACCGGCAAAGAGAATCTGGTGTTTTTTGCATCGCTGTTCGGTTTGAAAGGGACAGCGCTGAGAGAGCGCATCGCCTATGTGTCGAAACTGGTGCAGCTGGACGACGCCATGAACAAGAAAGTTGTTGCGTATTCGGGAGGCATGAAGCGGCGTTTGTCACTGGCGATTGCCCTGGTACACGATCCGAAACTGCTGATTCTGGATGAGCCGACGGTGGGAATCGATCCCGAGCTGCGGCAATCGGTTTGGCAGGAGCTGCTGGAGCTGATGGCGCAGGGAAAAACGATTGTGCTGACAACCCATGTCATGGACGAAGCGGCAAAATGTGAAGTGATCGCGCTGGTGCGGGATGGCGGTATTTTGGCGAGCGGTTCGCCGGCAGAATTAAAAGCGGAGTACGGTGCGGCGGATCTGGAAGGCGTCTTTCTGGCAGCCGGGAGGGGTTCGGAATGAGAATCCAGGCGTTAGTTAAACGCATCATGCTGCAGATGTTCCGCGACAAACGCACCTTGGCGCTGTTGTTTCTTGCGCCGCTCCTCGTCCTGACGCTGATGTATCTCATTTTTGACGGCAATGACGACGAACTCAATCTTGGAATTGTCGGCGGCAGTGAATTGCTTGTGGAAACGCTCGAAGAACGTGGCATTGAAGTGGAAATTTTTGAAGCCGCGGATCAGGAAACAGTTCTGGACAATGACCTGGATGGGTTATTGGAGATCTCGGCAGATGGTGCAGCATTGACGCTTCAAAACAGCAGCCCTTCCCAAACGAGAGTGTTGATCGCCGGAATCTCCCAGGCGATGGCGCTGCAGGGCCAGGGAGTTGGTGAGCAAAGTCCGACAGCGCCTGTACTCCAAACCGAGTATATTTATGGCAATGAAAACACGGATCTGTTTGACGTCATCGGTCCGATTTTAGTGGGATTTTTTGTGTTCTTTTTCGTCTTCCTTATTTCAGGAATCGGTTTATTGAAGGAGCGGGTTTCCGGCACCTTGGAACGGGTTCTCGCGACGCCGGTCAAACGCTGGGAAATTGTTATTGCCTATCTGACCGGGTTCGGCATATTTGCAATCATCCAGACGACGATCGTTGTTTTATTTTCCATCCATATTCTTGATATTGTGATGGAAGGGTCGGTTTGGCATGTCATCATCATCAATCTGCTGCTTGCGCTGGTGGCGCTGTCGCTCGGCATCCTCTTGTCGACGTTCGCCGGATCCGAATTCCAGATGGTCCAGTTCATCCCGGTCGTCATCGTTCCGCAGATCTTTTTCTCCGGCATCTTTCCAATTGAGGGCATGGCTGAATGGCTGCAGAACGTCGGGCGCGTTATGCCCCTGTATTACGGGGCCGATGCGCTGACAGGCGTTATGTACAGAGGGGAAGGGCTTGGCGATGTGGCGGACAATCTGCTGGTATTGGCGCTTTTCGCTTTATTGTTCATCGCATTGAATATTTTGGCACTCAAGCGGTATCGAAAATTATAGTTTATTTTACCCCGCATTTGCGGTTATGATGTTATATAGAAGAAACATAAACTTACAGCATGGAGGAAACAGAAATGAAGTTTTTGATAATCGGAATTGTCACGGCCGTGCTCAGCCTTTTGCTCGGCTATTTCCTGGAAGACTGGGACATGGCGTTTTATATTGCGGGAGTCCTTGGAATCATCGGAATTGTTTGGGGCGTACTGTTTTCCGGCGTGCTCAAAGGCTCCGGCGGAATGGAGCGCATGACCAGCTCGGAACGCCGCAAGGAAAGCGCGGGGCGCACAGCGAAATTGCGCAACGGCTTCCTGTTCGCATTGCCGAACTTACTGGCTGCCCTCGCAGCTCTTTGGGTTTTTTAATAAATGGAATGGCCATCAATCGCTCTTTGGATTGGTGGCTTTTTCATAGAATGGACCATGATTCCCTATGATTGGGATAAGCATATAAATAAAAACAAAGAAAAGAAGGATCTCAGCTGAGCTGGGATCTTTTCATTTCTCTCTAAATAATGCGTTAACCTCAATATGTTTTATTTCCGGAATAGAGGGAATAGTTTGGAAATATAATTTTTAGCATTTTCAAAAAGCGAAGGAGGGCATCCGATGTTAGGGTATTACAGCAAGCTATCGACGGAAGTCTATGGGGTCGACAAGCCGATTGGGACATCGTTCGGCGATGTGGAATTCTACCTGGAACGGCTCGCCGGCATCAAAGGACGCATCCTGGAACCGGCAACCGGAACGGGGCGTATGCTCGTGCCTTTGCTTGAGAGAAAGTTTATGGTGGACGGTTTCGACAGTTCACTGGATATGCTCAATATGTGCAGTAAGAATTGTGAAGCAAGGGGACTGCGGCCAAATCTTTTTAAAGCGGATATGGAGACTTTTTCACTCGGGACAGAATACGAGGCAGTCATCATCCCCGCGGGTACTTTCCTTTTGTTGCATGAGCGGGGCGCATCGCTCAGAGCGCTGAAGAATTTCCACAGGCATCTGAAGCCTGGCGGCAAGCTGATCGTCGATTTGTACTTGCCGACGGACAACGAGATCGGCAATTCAACGCTTCGTTCATGGGAGGTTGAAGACGGCGGAGTCATCACGCTTGAGTCGACGACAACCGATATCGATCACATCAATCAATTCAGTGTGTCAAACCATCGTTACGAGAAGTGGGAACGCGGACAACTGCTGGATACGGAACTGGAACGCTTCGCGATGCGCTGGTACGGCGTTGAGGAGTTTCGCACAATCCTGGAGAACCATGGTTTCGGTGATATTGTGATTTCCGCAGACTATGTGTACGGTGAATATCCGAAAAATCCGCAGCAGAGTATCACGTTCGAAGCGGTTGCGAAAAAGTAAGGAAACCGGAAAAAGAGCCTGGAAAATTTTCCAGGCTCTTTCATTTGGCTTTATTCAGCTCCCGTTTCTTCATCCGCACGGTATTCCAGAATGTCGCCCGGCTGGCAGTCGAGGGCTTTGCAGATGGCCTCAAGGGTGGAAAAGCGAATCGCTTTGGCTTTGCCGTTTTTCAGGATGGACAAGTTGGCCATCGTGATACCGACCTTTTCGGTCAGTTCCGTCACGCTCATTTTCCGTTTTGCCAACATAACATCAATATTGATAATAATCGCCATTTTCGTCACCTCAGACCGTAAGATCGTTTTCAGATTTTATTTCAATTTACAAGTTCTTATCCTGAAGATACCATTTATTTTATCGAATATCAATAAATAATTATTGAATATGAATTGATAAGGATATTTTGCGAAAAAAACAGGAGAAATTATGCTTATTTCCTCTCCACTGATTCTTGAATTTATTGTCCGGCATCCTTCATGCGATGGCTGGCGTTGATGTAAAACAATGTGGCAAAAATGAAAATAATTACTGACAAGAATGTAGTGATTCCCGAGTACTCGTCACCAAGCAGCGTGAAATTGAGTAAAGTGATGACGATGATTAAAATAAGGCATATGTATAATCCTTTCAGCTGGTTCAAGACTCCACCTCCAATTTAAATAATGATGCTCAAAAAGAACAGCAGACTCAACAGGCCGGCAACAAACAGCACGCTCAACACCATGCTCAGTTTTCGGCGGAGGAGTTCATAGCGGTTCTCGAGTTGATGGATAACGACGATCAGGCCGACAAACAGCACCAGATAAACCGCATAAGCTGCCCAGCGGTTGGCGCCTGACAGCGGCTCAACGATATAGAAGTAGATGCTCAGCAGCAACGCCACTAATACCAGGAAAAGAAGGGTGCCGACTTTCATTGTGCCCGCCTCATTTCCTGTTCAGATCAACCGCATCCCAAATCAGGAATTTCAGTTTTTCCTCATCGATGTCATCCATCTTGTGGATCTGCACGTGGCGCATCTTTTTGCCGTCGCCTTCGAGTATATTATTGCGGTCCTCGAGTTCGGTGCCGCGGTAAAACCCGAAATTGACATGGCTTTTCGCCGTCTGCATATAGCACACGAGCCCTTCTTTCGAATAACTCGGCTTCGACCATTTGATGTGTTCTTCGATCTCCGGATAAGCCTCGAACACCATCGTTCTCAAACGTTTGACGATGACCTGAACCGATTCGTCCAAGCCCTCGATCAGTTCGTCCACTTGCGGATCCAATTTGCTGATCATTCGCGCCGCCCCCAATATTTAATGATTACCTTCATTATAACGTTAACAGCGGGTTGATTGGGGAGAGTTTTCAGATCTCTCTATATGAATAAAATCTCGTAGACTCAGTTTTATTTTTAAGTAAAATTATGATATATTTTATTTATAAATAAAACCAAGGAGAGTGAAAAGGTATGGCGTTCAACGCAAAGAATTTCGGGCAGATTCTAAGATTTCTGCGGGAGCATGACGGTTTGTCGATGCTGTCATTGGGCGAAAAACTCGGCACGTCGGCGAGCCGGATCAAAAGTTGGGAAAACGGCGATTCGGTGCCGTCGGTCAAATGGATCGTGGCGCTGTGCGAAGTGCTGGATGTACCATATGAGGTGCTGCTGGAAACAGAAAAGGAAGAGATTATCCATTACAGCGATCAGGAATGGGATGACATCATGAACGGCGTCCGTCCGGAGGATAAAGTTTCGGCTGAAAATATAATGATGGCGGAAATGACGAAAGCGGATTATCTGGAAAAGCTGCTGGCCATTTCTTCTTCGCTGGGCAGGCAGGATCTGCTGGAGCTGTGTGCACTCGCGGAAGTGAAGGCTGACAAGAACCGGAGCTATTCGTAAATATTGCACCCAAAAACACCACAGCCTTAGCCGTGGTGTTCGATTTACAATTCGATTTCTTTCAATACAATAGCTGGATTGCCGCCAACCATCGTGTTTGCCGGCACATCTTTTACGACAACAGCACCAGCTGCAACCACCGCGTTGTCGCCCACCGTTACGCCAGGGTTGATCACCGCGCGTCCGCCGATCCACACGTTATCGCCGATCGTCACCGGTTTGCCAAACTCCAGTCCGGCTGCCCGTTCGCCCGGATGTACCGGATGAGCCGCCGTATAAATATGGACACCAGGACCCAGCAGGCAATTGTCTCCGAACCGAATCTCGCACACATCGAGCAGGCAAGTATCGAAATTGGCATAAAAATTCTCGCCGATGTGGATATTTGCGCCATAATCACAGCGGATACTCGGCTCGACAAAAAACTTATCGCCCGTTGACCCGAGCAACTCCTTCAGCAGCAATTTCCGGTCTGTGCCGTCCATCTCGGAAGATTTATTGAACAGCCGGCTCAGCCGCCGCGCATTCAAACGCTCATTCAGCAGCGTGTTGTCCTGCGGATCATACATTTCCCCATCCAGCATTTTCTGTTTCTCCGTTTTCACCATCCATCGCCCCTTTGCGTGAAACTTATTATCGCCATTATACCAGTTTTCACTGCAACAAAATCGGGGGAGGTGGTGAGGGCGGAGATTGTCGCGGAGGCAGATGACGGATAGAGGCGGTTAACTACTGGATGTGGCGTTTTAGGTGTCGTATAACTGATTTTAGATGCCTTATAGCAGATTTTGCCTCACGGTTGCTCTTCCTTAGCTGATGAATCCAAATAGAAGAGACTTAACCAGCTGAAAAGCCGAACGGTCGCAGTCCGCGGGGGCGGACTGCAAGGGCGGGGCGTGCAGCCCCGCCCGCTTTAGGGCAATAAGGAGTTTTGTTCTTTGGGTGATGAGGAGGCTTTTGGAGATGCCTCATTTTTGGAAGATGGTACCGTATATGGAGTTTCAAGTGACGTATAACCAAGTTCAGGTGTCGTATAAAAAGTTTCAGGTGTCGTATAGACGAGTTTACCTATCATATAGAAGATTTTTCCTCACGGTTGCCATCTTTCATTTAAAATCAGCACAACACACCGGCATTTTCCACCCCAAAACAGGGTATGAAATCCACAAGGAGTGATACGGATGGCATTTGACTACGAGCTGGATTATGAAAAATTGGATTTGCGCAAGAATCCCGAGTTGTACCGGGTGGGCAAAGGCGAGCAGGGGGTGCTGCTGGTCGAGCCGTATAAGAGTGAGATTTTGCCGCATTGGCGCTTCAAGACGCCGGACATTGCGCAGGAATCATGCGATAAAATTTCGGAGATGTTCGAGGAATACCGCAGGCAGGACGATTTCGTCGGCATGGACATGGCGCGGAAATTCATCCAGATGGGCTACACCCGTGCGCGGCGCTATACGAATTACAAAGGCGGCCGTAAATACAATGAAGACCGTTCGATCAAGGAACGCCAGATCGATCCCGAAAAAGCCGAGTCGGCGGCCATCTTCAAAAAGAGATGGGATGAAATTCGGGAAGACGAAGATTACCTCAAACGTAAAAAGGAACACCAAATAAAATATGGAGAACTAAAAATGCCTGCCAAGAAAGGGCGGAAATCCAACGAAGGGAACGACTTTCCGAAAACCATTGCCAGTCCGGCGATCAGGGCATTGCATGAAGCAGGCTACACCCGGTTGAAACAATTGACCGGCATCACCGAAAAAGAATTATTGGCACTGCACGGCGTCGGCCCGAAAGCGGCTGGTATCCTCCAGGAAGAACTGGTGGCAAAAGGGATGAAGTTCAAAGAACAGTAAAAAAACGCCTTTCCATTGGAAGGGCGCTTTACTTTGTGTATTTATAACTACCACATCGGTTCGTTTTCGTCCGTCAATTCCATCATATATGGATATGTCATCATGAATGCCGCAAAAAGCACCAGCGCGAGCGCTAAGATCGTGGCTATATCGACATCAAACAGCATGCCGGAAAAGATCAGGATGGGAGCAGGAAAGAAATTGGCAATCCCCATCCGTTTTTTTGATTGTTTCGTCAGGTACTGGGTTCTGCCGCATTCCGGACATTCCATACCTTCACCTAACGTGAAAGATTTGCGCAAAGCCGTGCCCCAAGCCCATTGGTGGTTGCAATTCTCGCAGTGTGGCATTCGAGGACCTCCGTTCTGTAATATGTATTTCGTCCATCTTCATGCTAAAGCATCGAACCAATAAATTCCACGTCATTTCCCGGGAAATAATTGGCAGCTAACATGATAAGTGGTATTTGATCTATTGAATCTCTTTATTTTCCTTCTTCTTTTTCCGGAAGCGGTACCGCCAGCTGTAGTAGAAGGCATAGCCGATCAGAAGAATTCCGAAAGGGTAATGTCGGGTGGAAGGCGTACTGGTCAGCAAGAAATAACTTCCGATAATCGTAATCGGAACCATGATCAGCAACCACATTTTCAACTCTTTATTTTTGAAACTCATGTCAAAACGTTCCGCCATTTCCGCCACCCCTTTGCATTGTCAAACTAATTTCAGGCTATAGTATTTATACGAATGATTCAATTGGAAGTTTCAATAAAACCTGCTGAAAATTAATTCCGGCAGCTGCTGAAAATTGCGCAACCTCCGCAGAAAAAAGGCGTTACATAAAAAGAGATGATAACAGAAAGCAGGATGGCACATGGAATGGTTGGATTTATTGAAGGCCCTCATTTTGGGCTTTGTGGAAGGCATGACGGAGTTTGCCCGGTGTCGTCAACCGGACATTTGATCATCGTTGATGATATGTGGCTGAAATCACAGGAATTCCTCGGAAAATATCCGGCAAACACATTTAAAATCGTTATCCAATTGGGTTCGATCCTGGCAGTGGTCGCCGTCTTCTGGAAACGGCTGTTCAGTTTGGTCGGCCTTTATAAAATCGAAGGGCAATCCGCCAATGAACGCTTTAATTTATTGCATGTCATCATCGGCATGCTGCCGGCAGTCGTGCTCGGTTTTGCTTTCAAAGACTTGATCGACGACCACCTGTTTGGCGTCGAAACCGTCATCTACGCCTTGATCGCCTGTTCGGTCCTGATGATTGCGGCCGATAAATTCGGGCCCCAAACGCCAACTATCAATAGCCTTGACGAAATTACATATCTTCAGGCATTCAAGGTCGGAATGGTGCAAACGCTGTCGCTTTGGCCGGGCTTCTCACGTTCCGGCGCGACCATTTCGGGCGGTGTATTATTCGGCCTCAGTCACCGAACGGCAGCGGATTTCACCTTCATCATGGCTGTGCCGATCATGTTCGGCGCAAGTCTCGTGTCGGTGCTGAAAAACTGGGACCAGCTGTCGATGGACTATCTGTCGTTCTACATCGTCGGCTTGGTCAGCGCATTCGTCTTTGCCTTGATTTCGATCCGCTTCTTCCTGAAGCTGATCGCCAAAGTCAAACTCATGCCGTTCGCGATTTACCGGCTTGTGCTCGCAGCTATTCTGATTGTGATTGTGTATTTCTGATGCAAAAATTTCTGTATAAAATAAACTGCCAAAAAGGTTCCGTTCTAACGTCATTGACGTGAAACGGAACCTTTTTTTATTTTTTCGCAATCAATCCGATGAATCCAAGGGCCATCTGGAGGGCACTCGCCAAAAACAATTGGATTAAGGGCAAATACCATTCGCCTAGCAGAATAATAGGTAAAGCAGCGCACAGGAAACACAAAGCGCCAAGAAATATGACCAGCACAAATAGTTTTTGATCTTTCTTCATAAATCCGTAAATTGCGGCGCCGGCATTTCCAAGTCCGAATACAATCATTCCAAACAAGGCGAGGCTCATCCAACTGTTGAAAGGCATGACACCGACCCATTCCGGTGGAAAGTCGGCAAATATGCCATCTCCCGACAACATTAAGCTGCCATAATAAAATGCGCCAAGCGATAGCAATAAAGTATAAGAACTGACAATGTTTCTAAAAAGCATTTTTTTCGCTCCTTTCAGTTGCATGTAGTGGTTTGTAATTATATGTGACCAAATAAAAGTAAAAAAGTTCCTGGATACAACAAATGCCCGTCAAATCGTCTTCCGATTTGACGGGCATTCCATTTATTATTTTCTTTAACTGTCAGAGATATCCTCAAAGAACGCATAGAGCTCATCTGCACTATAGCCTTTGAACAGCAGCTCTTTTTGGTTGAAGACAAAAATCACAGGAAACTGTTCGATGTCCAATTCCTCCTTGAAATCGACCACATAATTGGCGTCGTATTCGACAGATGCACCTACAACATCGTGATCTGTGCCTTCCAATATAGCAAGTGTATTTTCATACAATGGTTCCTGCATTTCAGGTGGAGGCGGATCTCCGTATTCATACATGACTACAATATTAAATCCGTCTATATGCGACAGCAGCCGCCAGTATTTTTCTTCATAAGTCATGTCCATTAACACAATTTCATCTGCGTGGGCTTCAGAATTATCGTCGTTTGCGGGCGGATTGACCAGCACTTTTTGGCCGTTTTTTATGTCGTCGATAGAAGCAGACGTGCCATCTTCGTATCTAATGGAAGTGTCTTCTGTAAAACTTGCCCTATAACTATAGCCACCATCTGTTAGCACGGGGCCTTTCCAGTCGCGCTTGCTCCATTCGGAAATATCGATTTCAATGATATTTTCTTTTTTGTTAACTGATGACGCTGTGCCAATCATTTTATCGTCTTCGTAATGGCCGTAAGGGTATTCGCCGCTATCACCGGATGCAATGTCATCAGCGTCATTTCCTACTCCTTGGCCGCAAGCGGATACCGCTATCATCGCAACCAGCAGAAACGCCATAAAGTGAATTTTTCGATGCACAGCTTTCACTCCTTCCGTTATCAAATTTGGCTTGTTAACAGATTAGACTGCAAATACATAAAAAACGTTTCACTATACAACAAATGTCCGTCAAATCGTTATTCCATTTTTTATTGGTATAAATAAATGCAAGCATAATATGCCGATTCATGCAGAGAAGTCCCAGAAATTAAAAAGAAAAAAGTAAATTCATGGAAAAGTGAATCTTTTTCGACAGCTCAAACGTCTAAAGGGTATAGGGAAAAAAACAGAGGGGTTTTAACATGTTCAAAAAAATTGTTTTAGCGGGCGGTACTGGATTTATCGGGCAATACCTGGAACGGACGTATACCAACCAGGGTTATATTGTACATATCATTTCGCGGCAGCCGGGCCAGATTTCCTGGGACGATAATAAAGCGATGGTTGATGCGCTTGAAAATGCAGAGATGGTCATCAATCTGGCAGGGAAATCAGTGAATTGCCGGTACAATGAAAAGAACAAACGGGAAATTTTCGAAAGCCGGACAAAGACGACAGAAGCGCTCGGCAAGGCGATTCAGAAATGCCAGAATCCACCGCGCCTTTGGATCAATTCCAGCACGGCAACGATTTACCGTCACGCGGAAGATCGGCCAATGACAGAATCGATTGGCGAGTTAGGCAGCGGCTTCTCAGTCGATGTCGGCAAAGCCTGGGAAGACGCATTTTTCCGATTCCAATTGCCGAAGACCCGGCAAGTGGCGCTGCGCCTCGCCATTGTGCTCGGAGCAGACGGCGGCGTGATGGAACCTTATGTGAATCTTGTGCGTTTCGGCCTTGGCGGCAAACAGGGTGAAGGCAAGCAAATGTTCAGCTGGGTCCATATTGAAGATGTCTACCGCATCATCGAGTTTCTGAAAAACCGGAAAGATCTGAAAGGCATTTTCAATGCTTCTTCACCGAATCCTGTAACCAATAAAGAACTAATGGACCACATGCGAAAAGCGATGGGGCGCAGCGCCGGTATGCCTGCACCATCATGGATGCTCAAAATGGGTGCGGTTTTCATCGGCACGGAAACCGAGTTGATCCTGAAAAGCCGCTGGGTTTTGCCGGAGCGACTCGAAAAGTCAGGCTTCCGTTTCCAGTACGAAGGGCTGGACCGCGCCCTGGGGCAAATCATGGAGGAACAAAAACAAGAACAATAGACAAAGCTGCTCCGTGTAACTGCGGAGCAGTTTTTATTTTGTCCGATGTGTTTGAGAGGAGGGAAAAGATGTAGTCATTTTTCTCTGTCCAGACTCCAGCGGCCCAGCTCTTCGGGTCATAAGCCAACTCAGCTGCCGTGGCAAAAGGCGCCACTCTGCTGATCCGTCTTATGCCTTTCAGAGCTTAACGGGCGCTGTCGCTTTTCTCTGTCCAGACTCCAGTGGCCCAGCTCTTCGGGTCATAAGCCACTTTTTGTCTAGTCTCCAGTGCCTAGCTCTTCGGGATATAAGGCAACCCAGCTGCGTGGCAAAGAGCGCCACTTCTCTGTGTCGTCTTATACCTGTCAGAGCTGAACAGGCACTTCCGCTTTTCGCGACTGTGCGGCTGAAAAGACGCCGCTTCGCCAAATCGTCCAAACCCATATTGCTCCTGCATCGCTGCGCTAGATTCGTCGCAAAGAGATGGACCAAATTTCATTGGCTCCATCTCTTGCCTTACAGAGCTTAACGGGCGCTCTCGCATTTCTTTATTCAAAGTTCACTTCTGAAACAAGAACGAGTATAATTTCTAAAAAGAAGTTTATAGGGGGAAGACGATGAAATACTTTACGAAGGAATGGTATGACGAAATGCAGGTTTCGGGTTTTCTGGTCTTCCCCGAAACCAAAGAAGAATGGGAGGGTAATCAGACATGGCAGCGGACAGAAGGCCAAGATCCTCATCAGATTCATCGCCGTGATCTGGCGGATAAAAGGGAAGATCTCTTGAAGTTTCTGCCGGAAGCCTTCCATCCGTATATTTATGATGGCACCATCAATTCGGCCTATCCAACGCTTGAACTCCGCGAGATGACGGCAAAATGGGAAGCGGATTACGAGGCGCGCGTCGATGCGCTGCTTGACGATTACAGCCGCCATTACGAAGCGACCAAGGAATTTCTTCCGCCCGGCATGCTTCAACTGACCGAAAAAAGCCTTCATGACTGCATCGTCAAAAGCGTCGAACGTCCTTCTGATGACGTGCTGGTGCTTTATCTCGACTGCAGTGGCGGTTTTCATTATTTCAAGGACATCAAAGTGACATTCACCGGGGTGAAAGAAGTGGTTATTCCGGAAAATATGACGGATGCCTGGTGGCTCTACAACGAGATTTATCTGAATGGCGACCTGTTCGAATTGCATGTGCTTTTCGACATGCCGATGGCGGAAGTGACAATCGTGAGCCGGGATGTACAAATAGAGGAACTGGAATAAATTCCGGCTTTCTTTTTTTAATAAACAAACTGTAAATAATTTACTAATAATAAGTCGTTAGAACCTATAAAGTATACAAGTTTACATAAAATGTGTTTTTTCCATTGATTTCTGCAAGAATCTCATCTTTTATTTCAACTGGGAGTTTAGCCTTACAAGAGGCGGGTAATTGGAGATAGAGGGGTGACGGAATGCAGGCAGAAGAACATTTGATCAAGGCTTTGTTGCAACGGGACAAGGATGCGTTTGAAAAGCTTTACGACCGCTACCATTTATTGCTGTGGAAACTTGTCTCTGAAACCGAATCCGATCAGCGAATCTGCGAACAGCTCGTCACTCAGGTATTCAAGCAAGTATGGCGCAACCCACACGAATTCGTCAGCGAAAAAAGGTTGGCATTACTGCTGATTGAATGCTGCCGCGCCAAGATGAAGGAGCGGGCCAGGCCGAAAACGGTTTGCCAGACGCCTATAAAATCACAAGCATGCTGCGGATAAAATCCGTGGCTTTTTTTTATGCAGTTTATCGGACAATGAACCAATAGACACAGATGATGCCCAAATCAGCCAGGCTGTGGCCAGCCATGTCGAAAAAGATTGTCCTGTGTTTATCCGACAGCGGCTCCTGGTGCAGGAAAACACTGTGCGCTATCACGAACGGGTGAATGAAGACGATCGGCATGCCAACGCCTTTGCTCTGATAATAAAGCGTCAATGAGTCATCGATTTTGGCATAGGGCATAATGTAGGTTCACTCCTGAAAAGTAGTGTCATGTGTAGATGGAATACCCTGTTGATGGGAGCGGCAAAACAATTGGAGTGGGCAGGGTTGGTGAGCGTGAGATGAAAAATGTTATCCGTGAGGAAAATTCCTCTATACGGTAGCTAAAGTCATTTATACGGTAGGCAAACTGCGCTATACATTAGATAAAAATTTTATATGTGAGATAAACTCCTCTATCCGTGAGATAGGATCGCCACGAATAAATCTCATCCTCACCAGAAGAACAAACCCCTTATTTGCCCAAAAACGGGCGGGGGCCGCAGCCCCGCCCCAGCAGTCCGCCGCGGCGGACTGCGATCCATTCGGATCTTCAGCTGAGTGAGGGTTATTTATATAGAAGGAATAGGTGAGAAAGTGAAACGGGGAGGTGAAAATTTTTATATGACAGCAAAAGTTCGCTATACGTGAGGTAAACTGCCTTATCCGACAGGTAAAATCTTTTATACGTGAAGTAAACCACTCCATCCGTGAGGTGAATACGCCAACCAATAGATAACCCACAAAAAAAGGAGCTGCGAAAATTTCCGCAGCTCCTTTATCCTTCAACTCATATCAAATCCTCGACTTCAACAAAGGCGCAGCCGTTTCTTCCTTCGGCACAACCCAAAACATAGCGATCAGAAATACCGCCAAAAACGCAAAGCACGCAAAGCCGCTTGTATTGCTGTTGATCAGCGCGGGCTGCACAGTTTCAGGGCGTATATAAACCATAAGCCCGACTGACACATTCACCAGATAAGAAACGTAGAAACCCGCCAACGAGGCAACCATCAAATAATGGCCGGCAAGCCGCCGCTTGTCGGCTTTTGTGTTCCCTTCCGTCGAGCGCTTCACTTTCAGTGTATCCCGGACCTGCCACACCAGTGCATAGCCAAAGCCGACTATCGTCAGCGCCACGAAAATCCATCCCACAATATCAACCATAACTCAGCCTCCTCCACTCATTAATTACATTTTACTTTTTGTCGTCAAAAAGAAATCGATAAATACCCCATACAATAAAAACGACGCCCAATAAAATGAAAAAAGAAAAAATTCCCCATATCAAGGCTGGAGGCGGAATGCTGCTTCCATCACCGATTGGGCCGATTCGCGGGGCCAATAAATCATTGATTGCCACGAAGGACAATATCACCATGGCAATTCCGCCATACAGCAGCACATGTTTCCTCATCCGTTCTCTCGTCAAAAACATCACTCCATACTTTTCTGCCATCAAAGTATTTCTTGGTTGTCCAGCAATTAAAAATTGAATAGTTCAATAATCTCTAATTCAATTAAACCATAGTTTTGGAATATGTCATGGGTTTTTATGGTAAAGTTTTTAAAAAGCAGAGATCTCTGAAAAGGGGATTACTGTATTTCGAAGGGGGAAAAGGTATGAAGAAGCGCTTAGTAATTGTATTGGCCTCACTCATTGGTTTATTTACGGTCGGCTACCTTCTGATGCTGTTCATGTTTTACTATGAACCCACCCCTGATAAAAGTGATGTCGAAGCAATGGTGAATGAAAGAGATCTTCAGGAATTCGGAGAAGTTGAAGGTTCGTATCTGCTTACACCGAGAAACTATGGCTATTATAATGATCACAGTATTTACATAGTGGAACAGTATTTGGACAAAGGGAAAGAGTATGGAGACCAGTATGTTGTTATTGAACGGGGCTCGGAGTTAACGGAGGAAGATGAACCGGCTATCGAAAAAATTCAGGCAAGAGAAGTATTTCAGTCTGATCACAGATACGACCTTCAAGTAATTTCGAAGCATAGAATGACTGTCTATAAAAATGGAGATAAAGTTGAGGAAGACTGGCTTTTCAAAATCACTTGCCAATACGATGGGAGTTACTATTTGACATTCATACTGCCCGAAAAAATCGAAGAAAGTCGGTTCAATTTCTCCACAGAAGGCTACGACCAATTTCTGCAATTTTAATGGAATAAAGGAAAGCAGCTTGTTGAGGAAGTAAAAATGAAAACCGATATTCCGCAAAACAGCTTCGAAGACATTAGCCGAAGCATGCGAGGCTAATGTCTTCGAAGCAGCGAAGCGATGCAGGAGCACAATGTTTTTTCCTGTGGGCTTGTGCTGAGCTTGGAGATTTCGCAGTGAAAAATAAAGGAATAACTGAATATACAGAGAACTTTAAGTTATAATAGAATATAAGGAAACTGTTGCTCTAGCCCAATTGAATGGAGGGAAACGGATGGACAAAAAACTTCTCGGGATTTTCGCATTTATTGTTTTGATCATTCTCCTTGCAGGCTGTCAGGAAGAACCGCAAGAAGAGTCGGCGCCGGATGAAGCGGTGGCGGAAGAGACATCGGAAGCGGAAACGAGGGCTCAGCAATACATTGAGTTATGGAACAATCAGGAGTTTTCGAAGATGTATGGTTCTTTTCTGAATAAAGGATCGAAGGATGTCTACGGTTCCCTGAATTTTGTGACGTGGCAGGAAGATATTTATGAACAGCTCGGCGTCAGCGATGTGAATGTGACGTACTTACCGCCGGAAGAAGCGGTGGAATATTCAAAAGACACCCCGGCGGATTTCGATATCCAAGTCGAAATAGAAACGCTTGCCGGTCCCGTCGAATTTGAACAGACACTGACGCTGTTGCACGAAACGCACGACGAGATGGAAGACTGGTTTGTCGAATGGGACCCGTCATTTATCCTGCCGAGGCTGGAACTTGGCGATCAGGTCGAAGTACAGATGACCGAAGCGGTGCGCGGGGAGCTTGTGGACCGCAACGACCGGCCGATTGCAGCGAATAGCGAAGCGATGACGGTCGGCGTCGTGCCGCAGAATTTCACCTCTCCTGAGCAGAAGCAAAAACTTGCCCGCGCGCTCGAAATCGATGTCAAGGAAATCGATGCGGCCATGAATAAAAGCTGGGTGCAGCCGCATTATTTCGTGCCGATCAAACAAGTGCCGGCGAGCGACCAATTAACGCTTGACCGTGTCTTCGCGGTTCCGGGCACGCAACAGGAAAAATCGACTTTCCGTGAATATCCATACGGCGAAGCGCTGGCGCATCTGACCGGCTATATCGGACAGATCACAGCGGAGCAGCTGGAAGAACTGGAGGATCAAGGATACGGCCCGAATGATATGATTGGCCGCCAGGGGCTGGAACGTGCGCTGGAGGAACGGCTCCGCGGCAAGCCCGGCGTGAAAGTCCTTGCACATAGAGCAAGTGGCGGCGATCCCGTTACAGTTTTTGAAAACGATGCAGGCGAAGGCGAAGTCGTCAAATTGACGATCGATGCCGAATTGCAGAAATCGATATTCGAATCGATGGGCGGCGAGCCTGGAGCGAGTGCCGCAGTCCACCCGGAAACCGGCGAAACGCTGGCGCTCGTCAGTTCGCCTTCCTATGACCCAAATGAATTTCTGAAAGGCATCACCGGCTCACGCTACCAGGAGCTGTCAGATGATCCGAACAAGCCATTGTTCAACCGTTTTGCCGCTTCCTATTCACCCGGCTCCACAATAAAACCGATAACCGCGGCAATCGGACTTGAAACAGGTGCGATCGATCCGGAAGAAGGGGTAACGATTGAAGGCGAAAGCTGGCAGCTGAACGCTTCATGGGGCGGCTTCCATATTACGCGCCTTCATCCCGAAATTGAAAATCCGGTAGATCTTCATAAAGCACTGGTCTACTCGGACAATATTTATTTCGCACAAAAAGGGCTGGAAATCGGCCGTGAAGAAATGATAGCCGGCTATGAAAATTTCGGGTTTACGGATAATATTCCGTTCCTATTGAACCTGCAGCCTTCGCAGATCACCAGTAAAGGAACGTTCGGTTCAGATGGCCAGACAGCAGACACAGCTTATGGCCAGGGGCAGATGCTCGTCAATGTCCTGCATCTCGCGGCGATGTACGAGCCTATCCTGAACGGCGGCACAATGTACGAAGCGTCGCTGTTCCTCGAGGAAGATGAACCGGTCGTCTGGAAAGAAGGACTTATAAGCGATGACAATGCCGAGTTACTCCGCACAGCAATGCGAAGCGCAGTAACAGACGGCTATGCACAATCCGCCAATATCGGCGAAGTGGCGGTTGCCGGCAAGACCGGCACTGCGGAACTCAAAATGCGCACCGAAGACGAAGGCAAAGAAAACGGCTGGTTCGTCGGCTACGACTCAGACAACCCAAATGCCATCATCGCAATGATGATCGAAGGCATCGAGGACGAGTCGAACGGCAGCGATTACGTGGCGGCAAAAGTGGCAAGCGTGTTGAAGAAACATAAGGAATAGGATTGAAGGGAGAAGCAGCTGAGGCTGCTTCTTTTTTGTGGGTTTTGTGTGAGTTGGGCATATATCCAAATAGGCATCCTCAACATTCATGGAAAATAAAAACGAACGCCAAATCACAGGAGGTTACCCATGAAAATGCTGTTTCATTACAATTGGCAAGTCCGGGAAGAGTGGTATCAATGGTGCGAAGGGATCCCTGAAGAAGAACTGCTGAAAAAACGCACCGGCGGTACATCGGGCAATTATCCGTTTGGTTGAGGGAACTCGGGAAGGAGCCTGTGTCAGCTGATTTGCTGGGGCGGGGACTTGGCGGTGTGAAATAGCAAAGGAATTTAATAAGATACAAAATAAAACAGCGTCTTAAAATCAATCCTTTTAAGACGCTGTTTTAATTTATTCTTCCAAACTCTCCATCACCGCAAAATAATTCCCTTCATCATCAGCAAAATTGAAGCTTCTTCCGGTTCTCAAATTGATCAGTTCGCCAGTCGTCACGCCTTTTTCCTTGAAATCCGCGTACAGTTTGTCAACGTCGTCCGTATAAAACATCAGGGACGGTGTGCCGAGATTCAATTCGGGTGACATTTTCGAAATGACTTCTTTGTCGTGCAAAACGATCGTCGTCGCGGCATCCCTGGCAGGGGCGATTTCTATCCATCTGAGGCCCTGGTCTTCTGAACCTTCATCCGCCACGACCACAAATCCAGCTTTCTCCGTCCAGAATTTCACGGCCTTTTCCTGATCTTCCACATACACCATCACTTGCCCAAGCTTACTGATCAATTCGATCACTCCTCCGCAAATTTGGTTGATTCAAGCCCATTATACTCAAGATATTCCGAAATGAAAAACGCCTGAACAATAAACGCTGTCCAGGCATTTTAAGAAATCACGAGAATCGATATTTTATTTACGGAGAGCTTGCTCTGCTTTATATTTATCTTCTTTTCTGACAAAAAAATCATACTCGGTTGTATCGACAATGGCATTTCGAACAAACTGATCCGCGCCATGTGAAGATGTACCATATGTTTTAGCTGTCAATTTAAGCTTTGCATCAAAGTCGATTCCCGCAGCGTTCAAACGACTCGATGCCTGATAATAGCTGTCATTCCCGAAAGCTGTATAGGCAAGATGCTTTTTTTCGAAAAATAAATACCGGATCAATCCCATACTGGTCATCTCCTTTTCTATACAGCTATCTTCTCCGCAACTCCTCCGCAATTTCTTTTAAATAGGCATTGCGTTCTTTCGTCAAATTCACCCACATGATGATTACATAAACTGCAATGACAATTGGTATAAGTGATATTAAAAGCCCGATCATCGGAAGTAATGTAAACATTGCATCTCCCATAATTCATTCCCCCTCGTCTTCATTATACGAGTGCAAATAGGAAATGTTTCAAAAAATAAAAAAGCATTCCCTTTAAAAGGGAATGCTTTCAACTTAAACGGTATCCAATGACTCTTCCTCCGGCGTGCCCAGCTTTTCAGTCAATGTATTATAAATATCATCGAAATGCTTTTCTTCATAAAACATTTCGCTATACGACGCGGAGCGGATAATCGCTTCCTTATCGACTTTCACGACTTCGATCTGGACTGAATTGCTCGTGCCGGTCTCATCAAGCTCAAGCCGCTTTTCCTTTGCAAACGCATCTGCGTCACGTGGTTCATATTGCCGGAACGTCTCCACGACTTCATTGAAAACGGTCATTGTATCCTGCTCACTTTGGAACAGCCAATAATAATCCTTCTTCGCACTCGCGAGGTGCAAATTGAGTTGATAATGCATGCAGATTCCTCCTTCGGAAATAAAAACGATTGTGTCGGTCATCTTTTTCTATACCCGAATTTTGAGGAGGAAACCTACATATCTGCGACCTATCAGGTTTTCACCAGGAGGGAAGGTGATGATAATGGAGTTTTTTCGATAAGAAGAGGAAGTGTGAGGTAAAACGGGTTATACGGCAGGTAAATGAATTTATACGGTAGATAAAATACGCTATACGTAAGGTAAATCTCTCCATACGTGAGGTAAAGGAGAAAATCAGCCACCACCCACACTTTGAGAGAAAACCCATATCTGCAAAAAACGGGCGGGGTGCGCAGCCCCGCCCAAAGCAGTCCGCCGTGGCGGACTGCGACCATTCGGCTCTGCACCAGGAGCGAGGGGGATGAAAAATGGGTTCGTTAGATAAGAAGGGGAAACCGTGAGATAAAACGGGTTATATGTGAGGTAAATGGATTTATACGAGAGGTAAATTCATTTATACGGTAAGAAAAAATTTCTATGTGTGAGGTAAACGCGATTATACGAGAGGTAAATATCCTCAGCACCTTGAACCCCTCTCTATTTTGGGTTAAATTGGTAGAAAGATACGCCACAAACAAAACGCAGTAGTAAGTAGCCGCCCAGTAAAAAAGGCTTTTGAATCTTATGCTAGAATATAATCTGATATGGAAATGCCATTGCCTGGGAGGTTATTTTTTGAAGAACCGAAAATTGAGGATTGCCTGGATTATTCCAAATATATTTTTTTACTTAATGTTTATAGGGTTTTCTACTTTTGTAGTATTAAACGCAGAAGGTTTACAGGAAATAAACCTTTTCGGTATATGGGTTTTTGCGATGATGATTCTTTTGTTGGTCGCCATTCTTGGCAGTTTTCGAATTTGGTCATGGATTAGGGAAGGGAAAATGTAATAAAGCTAACGACTTCAATGATGCGTTGTTGCGCTTCATTCTTAAACACATTAAAACTATTATCAAATCGGAGTTGCTGATATGACAAACATTCATTTCACCGATCGCCGCTGAAGAAGGCACCTATACGGTAAGCTATTCAACTCTGGGGCAAGTTGAAGTTACATTTAAACTGTAATAAAAACAGCTGTCTCCAATACAAAAAACGATGCCCGCCATGCAGCTGCATGACGGGCATCGTTTATTTTTATTGCCATTACGGATTCGTTGACCAAAGACCAGCAGATTTCAAGAGCACACGCGGGTGCAGCTTCAACTGGGCAACCATCATTTCAGCCATGTCTTCCGGCTGAACGACTTTGTCGGGATTGCCGTCGGTCAGGTTCGAATCGATCGCCAGGTCAGTGGCAACCGTGCTTGGCGTCAGGGCGCTGACGCGGATGTTGTGCTTTCTGACTTCCAGCATCAACGATTCCGTGAGTCCCATCAAGCCGAATTTCGACGCGCTATAGGCGCTTGTCACCGGCGCACCTTTTTGCCCGGCCGTTGACGAAATGTTGATGATGTCGCCGGACTCGCGCTCGATCATTTGCGGCAGGACAGCGTGGGTTACATAATAAACACCCATCAGGTTCGTATCGATGATGCCTTTGAATTCTTCTGGTGACAGCTCGAGGAACTTGCCGAATTTGCCGATGCCTGCATTGTTGATCAGGATATCAATCGGTCCAAGTTCCGCCGTTATATGTTCAACCGCTGCGTTGACCGCTTCCATGTCAGCGACGTCAGCCACTGCAAATACTGTCTTCACGCCGTATTCCTGCAATTCAGTTTGCACTTTCTCCAAGTTGGCTGCCGTACGTCCGACAAGTCCAACATTGATGCCTTCCGCTGCAAAAGCGATGGCGGTTGCCCGGCCGATGCCTCTGCCGGCTCCTGTAATGATTGCGTTCTTTCCTTTAACGTTTTGCATTTGAACAGCTCCTCTTCAATCAATCAGTTTCATTCCATCCATTAGTGTAGCAAAGTATTGCGGTAGAAATCCAAATGAAGAACTTGGGGCCTGAATTGTCTGGCTTGTCAGATTGTTTAAGTGAAAAAACATTCGGGAATACCTGTTATCAAGATGATTTTTAATTTAAGGGAGGAAACAATATAATGGCTAAAGTATTAGCAGTAGTATCAAGTGGACATAAGGATCTGGCAAACAATTACGAAACCGGCTGGTGGGGCGAAGAATTATTTGCACCGATGGAGATATTGGAAGGCGCAGGCCATCAAGTGGATATGGCTTCACCACTCGGCGGCAAACCGACGATCGACCAGGCGAGCATCTCAGAAGAGTATGACCCGGAAGGCAAATACAAAAAAATGTATGAATCGGGATTAGCCGACAATACAAAAAAACTTTCTGAAATTACGCCGGAAGACTATGACGCCGTCTTCATCGTAGGTGGCCACGGCGCAATGTATGACCTGGCGGAAAATGAAACCTTGCATAACATCATCAACAGCATATACGACAATGGCAAAATCGTGTCGGCCGTATGCCACGGGCCGGCGCCGCTGCTTTGGACAAAACGTCCGGACGGCAAGAGCATCATTTCCGGTATGGACGTAACAGGCTATCCGGAAGCGGTTGAACCAGAAGGCCTTCCTGCGATTCTGCCATTCAGCCTGGAAGGGGAAATGAGCAAAGTGGCGAATTATTCCGCTGAGCAAAAAGTAGTCTGGGGCAATGACCAGTTGGTAACCGGGCGCGACCCGTTTTCTTCTGAAGCATTGGCCGAAGAATTGGTAAAAGCTTTGGACAAAAGAAGCAAACAGGAAAACTGAGTGATGGAACCCATCATCATTACAGCGATCATGAAGCCGAAGGAAAACATGGAAGCTCAATTATTGGCGGAATTAAACAAAGTGCAGAAAGCCTCGCGCAACGAAGCGGGCTGCCTGAACTATGTCCTCCATCAATCCATCGAAGACGACACCTTTGTCCTGTATGAAACATGGAAAGACATCGACGCTTTGCAGAGCCATATCGGCTCCGCTCATTACCGGGAATACCGCACGAACATTGCGGACCTGGTGTCGAAGCGGGAAGTCTTCAAATTGAAGGCACTATAAATAAAGCAAATGCAGAACCTCGCGGGGTTCTGCATTTTTTTGGCGTTTAGCAGGGGAGAACGTTGAAAGGGTGAGGCGCTAACGTGAGCTGAATGGGGTTATACGGTAGGTAAAATTTTTTATACGGTAGGTAAACTGATTTATACGTGAGGTAAAGCGGTCTATACGTGAGACGAAAACAGATATCCGTGAGATATAATCCCTCAACACGAAAGACTATCTTGAGGAAATAAAGATTCCTTTGCTTATAGCAGCGCTTTTGTATGCAAGAATACCCCAGTTCAATTTGGACTGGGGTATAAATAGGATATTTTCCATTTGATTCTCCTTCAACTAATGCTCTCGTTGCTTTTAGCATAGTTAGAGCAGTTTACGGATATTCTACTCTTAAAGTTTCATTCACTTATAATTTTTTTACGAAATCGGTCTTCAATAATAAAAAAACCTACAAGCGTCGCGAGGATTAAAAATGGAGATGCACTATACGACATTAACCCGAAATAAGGTAATGTTAAAGATAAGAGTACAAGCAAGCTAGCTATGATACGAATAATCAAAAGATCCTTAGGTTCTCTTTTTTTATGCATGTCACTTCCACCTTTCTTAGTGTGTTTTGCGATAGGAAACGGAAACTGTTACTTGAGGAATCCACCCTTTTCTTTATGATCCATTCTTTTGTTTATTGGAAAAGAACCCTATCCCTGCGTATTTCTGTAATCCCCAAACACTGATAATAAATAAAATCAGACCTGAAACCGATAAGTAGATTGTGATTTCTTCTGCTCTCTGATTAATAAACTGAGATAGTGCATAACCAAAAACTATACCGCTGATTGATAGCATAAAATACCAAAATAAACGTGCCATATGTATTCTCCTTTCAGTCCAAAACCTCACCCGGAACATCCCACAACACATAATGCTCCGAAAATTGCCTGGTCTCGATCACCAAAGTTTCTTCCGCATTTTCAAACACTAGCCCCGATCCCAGCTGCTCTTCGAAATCCCATCCCTTGTCCTTCATGAATTCTTCGATGACCTCGTACCGGGAAGCCCCAGTATTCGCCGAAACATACCGATTCCCTGTCCCTGCTTCGGCAAACTGTTCATACTCAGTGTCCGAAAGTTCAAGTCCGATGATCGAAGAGAGGATCGGCAGGGGATTTCCTTCCTGAGTCAAAGCAGGACCGAATCTTAATGTAAGCAGCCCGATCATTACAATAAATAATATAAGCACTGTCATTAAAATTCTTTTCATATTCTTCCCCCCCGCGAAATTCAAATTTAGCGAACCGCATTTCCTTTAAAGCATCATTAGGGAATTAAATGCAAGAATTCCCAGCAGCATAATAATCTGCAGGTTAAGTCCCACAATACTGCAAATCAAACCGGACACCGCATAGCCTTGTCCACCTTCACCGGTTAATGCGATTTCATTTTTTGCTTTGTAATAAACCACGATGCCAATAATTCCAAGAATCAATCCCAGGAACGGCACCAGAATCGATAGGATACCCAATGTCAAAGTGATTATAGCCTTGCTGTTCGTCACCACTCGCGGGTCGCTTCCAATTCTTTCGTTCATTTGAATCCTCCTCATCTCTTTGCATGTCTTGCCTTTTTAGGTAAGCTATTCATTGATTATACCAAGAATATCCATTTAAATGTTCTAAATTTTCTTTTAAATGAGAGTTAGCTCCAGCGTAAACCTACGCGAAGAATAGCAGAATAGAAAAAATGACGATTGAAGAACTGACAGGAAGTATTTGGAATTAGAAATTAGTTGTCCAAAAGCGAGTGAATTGAAGATTTCATTTCGATTCAAAAGCTTGTACAATTGGAGGAATAGCAAATTATTATGCTATATCCACAATGGACATGTACTGTATAGAAATAATAATGAATGAAGTGGGTACATAAAAAAAGGCTTTTAGATGGGGGATTACAGAATGCAAAACAAATATGCAAGAAGAGCCAATGCGCTGGAACCATCTGAAATGCGCTTAATCTTATCGTCTTCGGAACGGCCTGAATTGATTTCATTTGCTGGTGGACTTCCTGCCTCTGAACTGTTTCCAATTGAAGAATTGAAAGAAGCGAGCCAAGCGGTCCTGACTGATCACGGAGCTTCGTCTCTTCAATACAGTTCGACGGAGGGGTATGTCCCGCTTCGACAAGCGGTAATGGAAAGAATGGAAGCCATTGGAATCGAAACAGATTTGCAGCAAGTGATGATTACCTCAGGTTCCCAGCAGGCAATTGACCTGACAGGAAGAGTATTTCTTGACGAAGGAGATACCGTCATCTGCGAAAGTCCGACTTATCTTGCGGCAATCAATGCCTTTAACGTCTACCATGCAAACATAGTGGACGTGGAAATGGATGAAGACGGTATGAAGATGGATGCGTTGGAGAAATGCCTGCAGCAGAATCCACAGGCTAAATTTATTTATACGATTCCTGATTTTCAGAATCCGACCGGCAGAACACTCAAACTTGAAAGAAGAAAACGGATGATTGAACTCGCCAATCAGTTCGATGTTCTAATTTTGGAAGATAACCCGTACGGAGCCATCCGTTTTTCAGGAGCCCCGATTCCTCCCATCAAACAATTTGATACAGAAGGACGAGTCATTTACCTTAGCAGTTTTTCAAAAATATTTGCTCCTGGACTGCGATTGGGCTGGATTTGTGCAGAGAAAGATATACTCGAGAAGTACGCAGGTTTTAAGGAATCTGCTGATATGCATTCCGACGGCCTTGCACAGCGTATTACAGCGAAGTATATGGAACTGTACGACCTTGATGGCCATATTGAAACCATCCAAGCCGTTTACGGGGAAAGATGTGCAACCATGCTGGACTGCATCGCCGAATATTTCCCTAAAAACGTTTCATACAACAAGCCCGATGGCGGATTATTCCTTTGGGTAGAACTTCCTGACTCAGTAAATGCCGGCGACATCGCATTGAAGTGCCTGGAAAATAACGTGGCTTTTGTACCCGGTGCACCATTTTATGTTAGAGGAGCACAAACAAATACGATGCGATTGAACTTCTCCAATTCGAATCCAGAAAATATCAAAGAAGGCATGAAACGCATTGGTGAAGTACTGCACCGTGAATTCCAGTTGGTGAATGAATCTATTGAAGAATTAGCTAAATAATACTTTGTAATTATTTATGCAAAAAGAAGGGGAGGGAACGGTCGCTTTCTGTTCCGGTGTGCGCTTTCCGCGGGCTCGCGCCCAAGCCTCCTCGCTCACTTCGTTCACTTGCGGGGTCTTGGTCGTCTCGCTGATCCGCAGGAGTCGCACACCTGCACGTCAAGCAAGCTGGATATCTTTGGAGGTAGGCCTAAAAAATTCCGACGGTTACTTTTTTCATCAGCTTGTCTGCACTGAATATCTTTTTCTCCGCTTTCATTGTCATCTACTATGTTTTCTAAATACAAAAATCCAGTGGAGTTAAATCTCCACTGGATTTTTGTATCATTTGAAACAGCCTGTTCTATATAAGTTTATAAAATCGCTTCCGCAATAATCTTATCCAGCTTACGGATATCAACTTTCTTCGCCAGGTTCAATTTGAATCTGCCTAACGTCGTCCAAAGCTCGAGCTCGGTATTCAGGTCGAACGTACCGGCGTTTTCCGATGAATACATGATGATCGATTTGAAAGGGATCGTGTAGACTTCGACTTTCTTGCCGGTCAATCCCTGTTTGTCGGAAATGATGAAGCGCTTGTTCGTTACTACCGCTGTGTCGCGCACCGTCTTATAAGCGATTTGCGCCACTTCTCCCGGGACCAGCAAGTCATCGACCGACTTCGGTACATCAATTTCCTGCGTAAACGTCCACGCCAGCATTGCATTTAAATCTGCCATAAAAATTCCCCCTTTTCATTTCTGCCTTCAGTATGGCATATGGTGGGAGTTGAAGAAAGTTCATGCTGCAGAATTTTTTATTCGAATAAAATCTAATCCTCCACCACATCAATCAGGTCGGTATGTATCTTATGGAAATGAATCTCCAGCAAATGTTCCAATTTCCCATTTTGTTCGTGATACGCATTATCCATGAGTTCAATCTTGCTGTAATAGTCATCCTCATGCGACTCATCATTCTCCAAAGCCAGGTGCAGCTTCCATAATTCCGCCAGGTGAGTGCTTTCAATTTCGGCAAAATCAGGAGCCCCGATTTTTACGAGACTGCTTGCCAGCTCGTCCTGATATTTTTGTATGCCAACTTCCCTGATATAGTCCTGCGACCAATTAAGCAGCGCTTCGTGCCCGCCGCTTTCCATCTCCGAATAATATTGAAACGCCAAAAAAGCGTCGTTCACTTCCTGGCTCTCGGTAGGAAAATCCTGTTCACTGAGCACTTTAGTGACTGCGTTCCAAATATCGTTATTATCCTTCAATTCTTTTCTGTTCATCTTCGGCTTCATTTTTTCCCCTCCGGGTTCTGAGTCTGAGTGTCATCACTCGGCTAGTAATAAGTTCGACAGGCTTTGGGTAAATCCTTTTCATGAATAATAGAATCAGCATAAATATGACGCTTCGGCGCTGAGAGAAGTTTTTGGAGGTATGGAGTAAAACAGCGAAGAGTTGACCGACGCCTGCGAGGTCAACTCTTTGCGACGAAGCAGCGCAGCGATGCAGGAGCACGGGTTTTAGTTAGCTCAGCGCGAGCCCCTAGGCAAGCGAAGCTGTTTTGCGGAATGTCGGTTAATGAAAATCCTTAAAAAGAATCTGAGGTATTTGTGTTAAATGGTTTCAAGAAGATAAGCAACAAACGGGAAATAGAGTGTACTACTAATTAAAGTGTACTGTAACGTTCACATATATTTATCGTCTAAATAGTAAGGAGGGATAGTGATGAATTTCAAATTTTTATTTTTAGCTTTAATTCTTATATCTCTTTCAATAATAATGGGTTGTTCTGGCATAAATGATACGCGTGAAAAAGCTGATAATGATAGTGAAGTTAAGGAGGTTAGTAATTTGGATGGTTCTTCAGAAGATGCTATTCCTAAACCACCAAGTTTAACCGTTATTGTTGGAGAAGAGACCGTTAGACCATCACTCGGGACTTATAATTGGAGTGTAGATAATGGGGGTGGAACAACAAGCGGAATAAATGCAGATTCTTCTGCACCACCCGAATTGCTTGAAAATAATAATTCCATACAGGTAACAGCAGATACAAATGTTGAATTAGTTTTCGAAGAAGAGCCGGAAAACTATACCGTGAGAATATGGGATGACGATAACAATATTGTAAACAGCTCCAATAAAGTTGTTCTGTCTGGCAAAGGAAAAATTGTTTACGAGGTGTTAGCTCATTGGGAGCAAGGTACTGCAAGTTATGCCTTTTCTTTAGATGTTGAATAGCTTCGTTATTACGCTAAGCGACAGCTTTAGTCGTAAAAAAATGAAGGTCACTACTTAAAACAGCCCTAAGAAAAATAGGGCTGTTTTGTTTTACACCGATACTTTTCCGACTCTGTTCCATAAAAAATCAACACTATTGTTTAACATAGCCTTATAAAAAGAAAAAGCTCTTTCAACAGAAAGGAGCTTTCAAAATTCAAACAATCAAATCATTCTCCGACTTGATCCGGATCGCATCCTTCAAAAGCTTTTGCAGCAGGCCGGCAAAAATTGCGATGACCGTGGAACCGAACGTGATGATCCCACCCATCATGATGATGTGCGTGATGTCTTCGCCGCGAATCAGGGCAATCGTCGCCAGCTCACCCAGCACGATAAACGCGATGATCGTCAGGGTGCAATACTTGATCGTCTTCAGCGCCTTGACCGCAACATCCGAGAACGCCTGGCCCCGGTCGATGAAGGTCAACAGCTTGAAGGTCTGGTACAGCGCAATAAAAAATGGAATGAAGAAGATGTAAGCCGCTATCAAAAACGGATACTGCAGAGGAGCCGTCTCCGGATGCAGCTGCGCATCCATCGCAGCCATCCCCGGCAAGCCGAATATACAAAGGGCAAGCGCCACCCCGGCAATCAGCAATAGGACAGCTTTCAGGAAGAGCGTTGAAGCTTGTCTGCGTTTCATGGAACCACTCCGCTCGGTTAATGTTACGTTTAATATAGCATGTTATTTATTGATTATCAATAAATAAATGTTGATAATTAATTGAATTCGCCAAAAAATGATCTGCAACGAGACTAACGCGCTGCAGATCATCTTTAATCATAATTTTAGGTTATTATTTCTGGTCTTCCAAGGTAATTTCCAACTTACCAAGTTGATGGAACATTTCTTTAAAAGTTTCATCTTTCCAAACTTTAGCATAAACTATTTCAGGATATTGAATATATTCATTCAATATCAAATCATATAAACGCTCCTCGCGCTGAGCAAAGAGGAAAGGATAAAGCAAGAAGTCTCTAGTATTTGCAGTAACAAGAATACTGTCTTCATAATATGCACTATATAAAATTCGTGCATCTGAAACTCCGCCGTATTCCATTTTTGGAAAGCCGATGTCACGCTTGTAGTTTGCACGTAGATAAGCGGACATCTCTCTTATGTGATGTTCAATTTCGGTCGAAATAGGGGATGATACTTCAAGACATTGATTCACCAGATTTTGAATCCTTTTGTTTTCGCTCGTTTTTAATGTATGAGACTGCACTTTAAGTTCTCGCACAACCTCCGCTGGAACAAGAATTACTGCCTCACCTTTTTCAGCTTTTTCTTTTATAGTGCGCCAAAATATTCTTGCAGCCCTATCTAAAATTTGATCAACCGTTTTACCGGCTTGGTAACGAATCACATTCGTATCAATTGTATATTGCTTTAGGTTTCCCATGGCTCAATCACTCTTTATCCTGAAGATTCTTGAGTACTTCGTCAGCCAGCCCAAGTGACTGGGTTTTAATCCTGGCACGCTTTTCGATAAAACGTTCCCAGTTTGGCTTGTCCATCAATTGTTTCGCTTCGATGCGCCATTTTCCGCTGCCTTCAAACGTTTGTTGTGCCGAAAGTCTTCCGTCAGCGCAGTGCCTGCGAACCATTTGCGGGCTGATGTCCATTATGTCTGCCGCATCACGCACAGTTACATACTGAGGAAGATTGTACTCCTGGCTTAATGCCTCGAAAGCTTCCAGTTTTTCATCATCCTTTAATTCACTGGATCTCTTCTTGATTTCTCTTTCGATTTCTTCAGCAATTCTCGTGAGTTGCACATACTCTTTTACCCGTTGGTTTTTAATTGCTTCATCGGAAGGACGTGGTTTAACGTTATCGAGCAGATTGACCATACTGATCACTCCTCATCATCTTTCTTTTTATTATACAATGTTTCTATTTGAAACTAAAGAAATAAACGAAACTTTCGAAACTTAATGTTTTAACGAAATCATGCTATATTATAGGTAGTGATCAAGCCCATGTTCCTTGCGAGGACTGGGCTATTTTTATACACCTATTTAGACAATGCCCCAGTCGCAAAATCAAACTCATACGTTTCCACCTCATAAGTTTGCGCCACGCCATGGTCCACGACATCATCCCGCGGCATGACGTTGATGGTGACATGGTCATCATCAGTCCACACCATTTCAAAATAATCGATGGAGTGCATGCGGATTCTCTCTACTACTACATAGTCCTCCAACAGACTTCCGTATTCACCGTAGTAAATTCTCAAGGAATGAAACATGGGTTCATAAGTGGCATGCAAACCGACATTGTCTTCTTTATACATCTCCTGGATCTCGATGATATTCATTTGGTTCGGGGAGGCACTGGTCTGGATGGAAAAGCTGCCGATAATTTCAGACTCACCATCAGGATCTTCAGGCTGACAGCCTAATAAAAGCAGCGTGCTGCAAAGTAAAAGGAATAGCATTGAGTTTTTGAGCATTTATGGTTCTCTCCCTGGGTGTTGCCGAAGTTTGTTCAGTACATAATGAAACGATGCGGCAGTGGGGAAGTTCCATTTGAAATAAGTGCCTGGCACGTACCTGGTACGTGCCAGGCACCACTTACCAAACCTGGAAGATACACAATTGGATTTAAATTGGAAAAAGGGTAAGATGAAACTATGGAAACGTTCCGATAACTTAAAAGAAGGAGGAACAAGTATGCCAAACTGTCAGAACTGCAACTATAAGTGGAGTTGGTTAGATACGGTGAAGATTGGATTTATGAACAACAGGAAATGTCCGAATTGCGGAGAGAGGCAATTCATCAAACCGCAGACAAGCAAAGGGATCTATGCTCTTTATATTATCCCCTTGATTGTCATTTTATTTTCTCGACCCCTTTTCGATTGGAGTACACCAGTTTTTCTTTCCATCGGTATTTTATTTGTTGTCGCTTTAACGATGGTTATGCCTTATACAATCAAGCTTTCGAATGAGCAGGAGCCGTTGTGGTGATGGAGGATAATGAAGTGAACCGACACCGTCTGAGGACGGTGTCAGTGTATTTTTTTGTCTTTGTCGTTTCATGAGTAACCCGAAATAAAAAGAGGTTTTACTAATGAAAAGTAGAATACTCAATATAAAAGTCAAAGAGCTGATTGGCGGGTGTTCAATAAACTAAAAAGTATATACTTATGGAGAAATTAAAGAAAATGTAAAATTCAGATAAATTATTGTATAATTAGGGTGAGCATTTCGTAATTTCCTGATAGAGATGTTCCTTAATACAGCATTTATTTGTTCTAGTTCCTTTGAGTTTTGGAGATTCAGAAGCAGCTGCCAGCAATTTAGGTAATGATTCTATTCAAAAGTTTAAAGGAGGAAAAATATAATGAAAAAATCAACCATGGTTTTATTCTTTTCATCCGCTTTAATCTTTTCTGGCTGTGGAGCAGATACTACAGGAATAAGTGAGGAATCCGATGACACGGGCGCACAGGAACAACTGGAGGAGACAATAGATTCGGAAGAAACTGAAGAAGTGGAAGAAGAGGTCGAAGAAGAGACAGAACTGGTTGACGAAAATGTCCAGGAAGACGAGAGCATGAAAGCGACTAACACTTATACAGATAAAGAGCTGGACATCACTGGAGAAATCGGTCCGATGCAATACGAGATCCAAGGAATCCAGCTGAAAATCATTGAACCAAAAGATGAGGCAACAGCGGAACTTTTTGAAGTGGCAGTAGGTGAGGAGGTCCATGCGTTCACCATAGAGATGGCCGGAGAAAATACGTCTGAAGAAGACATGAGCTTTTATCTGGGTCAGACAACTGCAATTACCAATACGAGAGAGCAGTTAGAACCGGATATGTTCCTATCCGAATATATTGATGGTGAATACCTTGGGCAAGTCAGACATGAAGGCCATAATGTCTATGTATTAAAAAACTCTACAGTGGATGAATTGGAAACAATTGAACTGAGAATTTTGGCACCGACTGACAGTGAGTTTAATACAGTGGGCGAGGATGTATCACATACTATTGAAGTGAATAATTGATCTATGTAAATTCGAGCGCACATCAATTCAATGATGTGCGTTTTTTCTATGGTTGAAATATTCAGAAAAAAATATAGAAAAATATGGATTAGCTGGTAGACTAAAGAGAGTGAAGAAACAGTCAGGAGCTTACTTATGATTATTTATAACGAAACTTCATCAAAGTTCATCGACCATGTTCTCGAACAGCAAATTGAAACTGTCTTACTGAAGAAGGTTCAGGAAAAGATGAACCATTCAGTATCGCCGAGTGAAATACGGTCCTGGACCAATTCGTTGCCGCAAATGGCCAAGATCTTGCGCGACGCTGATTTGAAAGAGGGCACGCATGTGCTGTTGGAGTACAAGTTACCATCTACTGAAAAACGAATTGATTTCCTCATCACTGGCGAAGACAGCGAAGGTAAGCAGAATGCTGTGATTGTGGAATTGAAACAATGGGGCAAAGCGCAGATTGCAGAAGGTGATGGAATTGTCTCCACCTACCTGGGAGGCAGAGAGCGGGAAACGGTTCATCCATCCTATCAGTCGCTGTCTTACAAGCGTTACTTGGAAAACTTCAACGAGGCTTTATACGAAGACACCTCCATCAACTTAAGTTCCTGTGCTTATTTACATAATTACATCCCGGCAAGAGATCGAACGGCAGAGCCTTTGCTCAATGACCGATATGCCAATTACGTTGAGCAGTCTCCGATCTTCTTTCAATTTGATGACTTGCTGTTGAAGAAGCGCATCAATTCTGCTGTGTCCGAAGGCAAGGGCACGGAAATTGCCCGCAAGATTGAAGAAGGCAGAATCCGGCCATCCAAGAAATTGGTGGAAGCCGTCAATTCCTTATTTGAAGGGAATGAAGAATTCATCCTCCTCGATGAGCAGAAAGTGGCTTATGAAAAAGTTCTCTCCATTTATAGTAGTTTAGATTTGGAAGCAGACAAGAAACATACCATTCTGATTAAAGGTGGACCCGGCACAGGCAAATCGGTAATCGGATTAAACCTGATGAACTATTTATTGGGCAAAGAAGCAACGATTGAATACATCACACCGAACCAATCGTTCCGGGAAATCCTCCGGAAGAAACTTATTGGCCGGAGTGGATTTGTGGAAATACGCAGCTTTTTCAAAGGATCGGCTGCTTATGTTGAAACTCCGAACAATTACTATGACGTTTTGGTTTGTGATGAAGCCCATCGCCTCAAAAACCAAGGTCACATGAAACGGAAAATCGAAGGCGAAAATCAGGCTACACAAATTATCCGGTCCAGTAAACTCAGTGTCTTCTTTATCGATGACGAACAAGTCATCTCGAATAAAGACATCGGCCGCTTTGCATTATTGAAAGAAGAAGCGGAAAAGCAAAACTCCACAGTACATGTAGTTGAACTCGATTCACAATTCCGCTGCGCCGGTTCAGGAAATTACTTGGAGTGGCTGGATAATGTCCTTTACGACAGAAAACAGGATATTCAATTGGACGGCGATTTCGACTTTCAGGTTGTCGACTCTCCCCATAAACTTTACGAGAAAGTCGTTAAAGAAAAAGGCGGCAGGCTGCTGGCAGGTTACGCTTGGGAATGGAATACCAAAAGAGTCAACGGAGAACTTCCGAAAGACGTAATTGTAGAAGTCCATGACTTCGCCATGCCATGGAATGACCCAACACGCATCGATTGGGCCATTCATCCAGAAGGCGCAGACCAAATTGGCTGCATCCATACTGTTCAAGGACTCGAGATGGAATACGTGGGTATCATCATTGGAAACGATTTAACCTATAACCCAGAATCGCAATCAATAGAAGTGAAGCGTGAGAACTTTAAAGACAAAGGTGCCAGACCGGCTAAGCCTAAAGGGAAGTACGAAATTGATCCGCTTGATCAGTTGGTGAGGAATACTTATAAAACGCTGATGACTCGTGGGATGAAGGGTTGTTATGTTTATTGTGTGGATGAAGAGTTAAATAATATGAAATTATTAAAGGGAAGTTGAGGAGGAATAATTATGGCAGATTTATTTCTAAAAGACGAAGAAATAAAAGAGATATTTAAAAATCATATCAAAATTGATTCAAAGGTGATGTCTATCGAAACTCTATTCGCGAATGAACGCAGAACAAGAAGTACTGTCTTTGATCCTTATTACCAGAGAAACTATGTTTGGGATACTGATAAGGCTACCTACTTTATTGAGAGTATTCTTTTGGGAACTGAAATTCCCCCCCTTGTATTCTTTAACACAGGTAAGAATATTGAAGTAATAGATGGAAGACAACGTTTTGAGACTATTAAAAGATTTAAGGATAATCAATTTCATCTCACAAAAAATGGTCTGAATATTTTTGGAGACTTACAAAAAAAGAGCTTCGGAGACTTTGATGTAAATCTGCAGGATGTATTTTGGGATACTAAGTTAAGAATAATTGAATTTAGTATTGTAAATGAACCTAAGTTAGACTATAGGAAAGAGGATCAAATCAAGAAAGAAATATTCAGAAGATATAACTCCGGAATTACACCATTAAAGAATGCTGAGATTGAAAAAGCTATTTATATTAATGATGATACAACTACTTTTTTTAAAAGGAAATTTAAAGAAGGAGAAAAAGATTACATAGAGTTTTTAGATATATTTTTTTCTGAAAGAGAAAAAGAACTCGGTAAAAAAGGAATAACATTAGAAAAGGCAATGTCAAAAGTAAGGGTCTTTTTAGTCTTACATAATATACCAATAAATTATTATAGTACTTCTAAAAGTAGAAAAGAACTAATTCAAAAGTTCTTTGAAAGTCTTAGTGAAAACACTCAGGATGTTGAAGAGTTGTATAACAATTTTTTCAAGAAAATAGAATTACTAAAAATTATTAAAAATAAGCTTTCTGCAAAGAAAGTTGAACATAATAAACTGGTATTCGAATGTTTATTTTGGGCATTTACTATTATGGAACAAGAAGGTATCAATTTAGAGAGAATAAATAAAGAAGACATCAATGAAAGATTAATTAATTTTATTGGAAAGAATATAAATATATACACTACTGAAAATAGCCATTTCTATAAAGAAATGAAGGAAAGGTATTCAGGAACAGCGTCTTTTTTCGAAGACTTGTTCAATATTAACTTTGAAATATATATTAAAAATAATGTTACAACTCAAAAAAAACTAAAAACTATTATGAATAATTCATCTGATACTCACCAAATTATAGAAGTGTTTGAAAGTTTGAGACTGAATAAACCAGATGCAAGTTCTACTACAATTGATGATATATGTAGATTGATGAATAGAAAACGATTTTTAGTGAGACCTTCTTATCAAAGGGGAGAATCCATAAATCAAATGAAATCTTCAGCCATAATCGAAAGTATATTATTAGGAATAAATTTACCGCCTATTTTTATTTATAAGAGATTAGATGGAATATTGGAAGTAGTAGATGGACAGCAAAGACTTCTATCCATTTTAGGTTTTATTGGTGAAGAGTTCTTAGATGAGAACGGTGAATTAAGTAGTTCGGAAAAGAATAATTATAAATTGAATAAGCTAAGGATTCTAGATGAATTAAATGGCAAGTCATATCAAGATTTAAACGATGTTTTAAAAGAAAAAATATTAGATTTCAATTTGTCATTAGTTACAATTGACGCTAAAATCAACCCTCAATTTGATCCGATTGATTTGTTTATTAGATTAAATAATAAACCTTATCCCATTAGAGAGAATACATTTGAGATGTGGAATTCGTACGTTGATCATGAAATTGTAAGTAAAATTAAACAGGTAGTTTCAAAGAATAATATGTGGTTTTATTCTAAGTTACAAAATACCAGAATGGAAAATGAAGAATTAATAACAACTTTGGCTTACTTTGAATACAAGGAAGAATATCCAGATGCTAATGATGATTTAGATATCTATCAAAGAACAGATAAAATTAATTTTCGAGTAAAATCAAAAGTAGAAATTACGAAAGTTTTAAACATTGCATCTGAAGAAGAGGAAATTAAAAGAAGATTTTTGAAAAGCATTAGTGAAGTTGAAAAGTTTTTGAAAAAACTTAAACTTCTATTGGTTGATAAAGATGTTTCCGAAAATGTAGAAGATTATTTAAAGGAAGAATTAACAAAATTATTTTATCTTCAACATTCAAAAGGTGCGAGAAGAACCTTACAGTCGTTTTATGCACTTTGGAATGTATTGTCTAAAATTTCATATGAAATGATTAGATTAAACAGAATTAAAATTAAAGAAGAAATATCTAGTTTATTCGCCTATACGAAATCACTACCTCTAGAAGATCAAAATGGAGATGGAATAAAAAAATATCAAGAAATGGTCTTAGAGTTATGGGATGGCTATAAAGTCGACGGTCGAAGAATTACTTTATCTCATGAAGAAAAACAAAGTTTGTTAAAAAAACAGCAAAATCAATGTCCCCTTTGTACAGGTTTATTATTTATTTCCGATGAATTAGAAGTAGATCACAGAATTCCATTGGGAATAGGTGGAAGAGATAAGTTCTTAAATTTACAATTAGCTCATAAAGATTGTAATAGAAGAAAAGGTATAAAAATTGAACATGTACCTAGCTCTAGCTTAAGAAATTAAAGTAGGATAAAATTCGAGTCCCTGTGTGAAAAACAATTTTAAACGAATCTGACAATACACTACAATTTATAATCTAAACATTGCCACACCCACTGCATTAGTATTTTGAACTGCACCTCCATTGATAGACACAATTAATAATGGAGATGCAGTGAAGAAGAGCTAGATCATGTCCTAGGGAAAGAAACAATTCTAAACGATTTTGACAATGCAGTACAATTTATATTTTATTCAAAGACACCCCACTTAATCAGCATTTCGGGCGTGTTTCTTTCATAAAAATCGATGGGAAAGAATTCATTCTGAATGATTTTGACAATACACTAGAAATTGTAATACATATATTTCCAAGTATGTTTTAAAATCACCTCCCTGTGTCAAACCCAATTCAATTTATTAACTACAATTGAATGAGGAAATTGCCGAATTCATTAACCTCAAGGGTTAGCGAATTCGGCTTTCGTATTTTTATCTGAAAAGTTAAGTATTCATAATTGCGCGCGACACAGGGAGAATGTGGGAACTGCTGGAAATTCGCTCCCACTGTTTCGCCTTGGACATTTCACGTTATTTTATAGAAAGAATCGAAAAGATGCGGGAGGATATATAGTGAAGAATCCCTTATGGATAGCAAATTTACTGGTGCTACTACTTTTAGTAGCAGCCTGCAGTAATGATAGTGAAGACGCCACAACTGAGGAGGCAAATTCTACGGAAGAAATCACAGGCACATGGGAAGGTTAAATTCAGGTGCCCAATCAGCCGCTGCCAATACTTGTGGAGTTTACACAAGATGGTGTCACATTGAGTATCCCGCTGCAGGGGCTGAGCGATTTTCTCTTTTCGACAGTAGAATTCAATCGTAAAATCGTCTCCCTGTGTCAAACCCAATTCAGTTTATTAACTACAATTGCACGAATAAAAGTCCATATCCATGAACCTCAAGGGTTAATGGATGCGGCTTTAATATTTTTACTAGTAAAATTAACTATTCACAAATGTTTGCGACACAGGGAGAATCTGGGAGCTACTGGAAATTCACTCCCACTGTTTCCCCTTGGACATTTCATGGTATTTTATAGAAAGAATCGAAAAGATGCGGGAGGAGATATAGTGAAGAATCCCTTATGGATAGGAAGTTTACTGGCGATGCTTCTTTTATTGGCTGCCTGCAGTGGTGGAAGTGAAGACGCAGTAATTGAGGAGGCAAGTTCCATGGACGAAATAACAGGGATATGGGAAGGGTCCATTCAGGTACCCAATCAGGTGCTGTCAATCGTTGTAGAGTTTGAAGAAGATGGCGGCACATTAAGCATCCCGCTGCAGGGGCTGAGCGATTTCCCCTTTTCGACAGTAGAATTCAATGATCCAGATTTAATGTTTGATTTAAATCTTCAGGGACAACGGCTTGTGTTCGACGGGAAACTGGAAGACGGGAAAATTTCCGGCGATTTTACACAGCAGGGCCAGACCTTTCCGTTCGAGTTAGCGCCGGGTACAGCGGAAGAAACGGTTGAGGAAGAGGATTTTATTGAAATCGAAGTTGCAGGAGGCACGATGAAAGCGGAAGTCGAGATGCCTGAAGGGGAAGGACCGTTTCCGGCGATGCTGATTTTAGCCGGTTCAGGACCGACAGACCGCGATGGCAATTCACTGATGCTTCCCGGCAAAAACAATAGTTTGAAGATGGTGGCAGAAGAGTTGGCGGCGAATGGCATTGCCAGTGTCCGCTACGATAAGCGCGGTGTCGGGATGAACCAGGCACTGGGCGGCAGTGAAGCGGATCTGACTTTTGACGATTATATCAATGACGCGGCTGCCTGGGTGGAGCATTTGAAATCGGATGACGCATTCAATGAAGTCGGGATTGTCGGGCACAGTGAAGGCTCGCTGATCGGCATGGTGGCGGCAGAGCGTGCTTCAGCCGATTCGTTCGTCTCTATTGCGGGAGCGGGACGCCCCATTGATGAAGTGCTGATGGAGCAGCTGGCTGCACAGCTTCCGGAAGACCTCATGAATGAAGCCCGGCAAATCATCGGCCAGTTGAAGGAAGGCGATCAGGTGGCAACGGTCAGCCCCGAATTGCAAAGTATTTTCCGTCCGTCGGTCCAGCCTTATATGATTTCCTGGCTGGCGTATGATCCGCAGGAAGAAGTGGCGGCACTGGAGATCCCGGTCCTGATCATTGGCGGCACTGCTGATTCGCAGGTGCCGGTATCCGATGCAGAAAGTTTGCATGCGGCGCAGACGGCATCACAACTTCTGATTATTGAGGATATGAACCATGTGCTGAAGACGGTATCGGATGAAAGCGAGGATGGAGCGGCATACAGTAATCCTGATTTGCCGTTGGCGGATGGGTTGATGGAGGGGATTGTTGGGTTTTTGGAGTGAAATAATTAACTGTAAAAAAGCTGCGAAGAGATTCGCAGCTTTTTTATGGAATTTTTTAATACTCATCTTGGGAAGAAACAATTCTAAATGATTTTGACTATGCACTGCAATTTAAAATTTATAAACCCACTGATTTGTAAAATCAGCGATTTAACGATGATGGTTGCTCTTTATTCAAGCTTATAAATTGTTTGGGAATTGTGTCGTTCCTTGGAAGCTAAATTAATGCAGTTATTAAAATCGGCTTGAAGTGTGCGACTCCTTGGTAACCAAACTAACTGAATCTAAGCTCAAATGAATAAAGGTAGCTTTGAACTAAATAAACATCTATTAATAGTCTGAATATTATGTTAAATTTATAATAATTCGCTAACCTTAAATATTATTACCTATGGAAACTAATAATAGCTTGATGGTCAATAAGAATAATTTGTCTTTAGTACATATAAAAGGGAAGGGAAACCACAGGCGAAAGAGAAACGATTATAGATTTATTCCAATCCCGACGGTACCTCGATGTTATTCGCTAACTGTTAACTTATTTCAGTAGAAACCAGTACACAATTTACAGGAAGAATTCGGAAAGGGGCGGAAAAAATGAGTACATTATTAGGGGTAATTGGTTTAACAACGATGTTTGCTGGTTTAATTCTTTTTATACTAACTTTTTTTACTGAAATTTCAAAGAAGATTGCAGCATATATTGGAATTGTCGGTTTTGTTCTGCTAAGTCTCAGTGATTTCCCGCAAGATGCTTTATTCGGTATTTTTGGTTTATTGGCAATGATAGTCGGTATTGTAATACTGATAATTTCTGCGGTTAACAAAAAATCTTTAAAAGCTCCAGGAATTGTTATTCTAATAGGGTTCCTGGCATTTTCCAGTAGCATTTCAACGCAGACAGGCCCAGCCCGAGTACAGGATGCAACAGTTCTGGAGCCGACAGAAGTGGAAGCTTCAGAAAGTGGAAATCAAAAAACGGTGAAAAAATTAGAAGAAAAAAACAAGGAACTCGCTTCGAAAGTTGTAGCACTGGAATCCAAAAATAAAGAGGCTGAAAAGAGAATCGAAGAACTGGAAGCCAAAGTAAAAGAAGCTGAACCGTTCTTCCTGTTGGAGGAAAAAGAAAGAAAAGCAAAAGAAGCTGAATTGAAGAAGAAAGAAGAGGAGGAGAAAGCGGAGAAAGCAGCAGAAGAAGAAGCTGCAAAAGAAAAGGCAGAGGCTGAGGCAAAAGCGAAGGAAGAAGTAGAAGCTAAAAAAGCTGCTGATGAAAAAGCAGCTGCCGAGGAAGAAGAAAGAATGGGTTATGATACGGGCATCACTTATGACCAATTAGCCAGAACACCTGATGAATTTATATTTGAAAAAGTTAAATTTAGCGGAACTGTCGTTCAAGTAATGGAAGGCGATGGTCTGACACAAATAAGACTGGCTGTAAATGATGATTATGATCATATCCTCTTTGCGGAATTTGACGCTTCTTTGGTCGACTCCCGTATTTTAGAAGACGACACGATAACAATAAGAGGCATATCAAGTGGATTGATTACTTACGAATCCACAATGGGTGGTTCGATTTCTATTCCTGGTATCGTTATAGATCAAATAGATCAATGAAAACCTTTATATTTCAGGAGGGCTTTATAGATTAAAAAAATATAGTTACTTGAGAGTGAATTTAAAAAAATAGCCAGAAAATACACCACTAGGTAAGAAAACAACTCTAAATGATTCCAACAATATACTGTAATTTATATTTTAAACATTACCACACCCGTTGCATCAACATTACGGGTGTGTTTTTCTATTCATCGAAAATCGCCTCCTATAGAAAGAAACTATTCTAAACAGTGACGCCTCCCTGTGTCAAAGCCAATTCAATTTATTAATTACAATTGCATGGAGAAAAAGTCGTATCCAGGAGAAATCGCTTCCCTGTGCCAAGTCCAATCCAGTTTATTAACACAAATGTACGAAGAATAAGCCGTATCCAGAACCTCAATGGTTAACGGATACGGCTTTCGTATTTTTATCTCAAAAGGTAAATGTTCATGATTTTCTCTTACACAGAGACAATCTAGGGACTGCTGGAATTAATGATATTTGGACGTTCAGTGCAATTATGGCTTTATTCCTGTGGATGGGTACGGCAAGGCTAATCCGTTCGCTGGCACTGCAGGAGAAAATGCTTGATTATATCCATGCTTCAAGAACCCTGGGGAGTAACCCGGTCAAAATCATATTTTCACAGATGATGCCGAACCTGGTGGGTATCGTCATCGTAAACGGAACATTATCACTCGCTGCAAATATTGGCATAGAGTCAGGGCTGTCTTTCCTCGGCTTCGGTTTCCCTGAAGACTACCCGTCTCTTGGAACATTGCTTTCTTATGCGCCCCAGACTCAGGCACTGCAACACAGATGGTGGGTATTGGAAATCGAGTCCCAGGGAAAGAAACAATTCTAAACGATTTTGACAATACAGTACAACTTATATTTTATACAGAGATACAACCGCTTAATCAGCATTTCGGACGTGTTTCTTTTACTTTATTCATCTGTATAAATTGTTCGGGAATTGTGTCGTTCCCTAGGAAGGAAAATTTCATGGACTATACATCCTGACGACGCGTTAGCGAAATTAAAAATAGTGGATACTAAAGGAGTTTATTTTAAAGGTAAGCGTCAAATGTTGCGCAAATTAAGTATACAGAAGGTGGCTCTCTTGTAGGCAAAAGTGGCTCTATTTTATGTCCGAAGTGGTATATTTTCTTGACTGTAATCACATTTTTCATGCAACCAACCTCTCTTTACATAAAGAGTCCCTTTTCCACCATTCCACTTTCCTCTCCGGATAACTTTATTCCGACAATCGCCGTGAAACAGATCTTCAGAAAGAGAAAATGCATATCAAGAGTTTTCAGTTTTCGATATAATGATAAAGGATATATTTTTTAGTTGAAAGGAGCTGCAGCAGTGATACATAAAATTGAATTGGATTCCAAAAATTTTCATTCATCGTTCAACCGTGAATACCAGCCGATCCTAACGGTGAATTCCGGTGATTCCATCCAGTTGAGAACGCTGGATATCCAGTGGGGCTATTCGGCATCGGAAAATGAAGAGAGGACGATTTTCGAATCGCGTGAACAGGAAGAGGAGCTCGGGCACCCGCTCGTGGGGCCGATTGCCATTGAAGGCGCGAAACCGGGAATGGTCCTTGAAATCAGAACAAATGAACTGGTTCTGGCATGGTACGGAAGGAACTGGGCTGCGGGGACGCAAGCCTGGCAAAACGAAAAACTCGGATTGGTCGACAATGAACGAATTCAACTGGACTGGAAATTGGATCCGTTGAAAATGACGGGCAGCTGTCAAATCGGGGAAAAGGAATTCCGTGTCGGTCTGTCTCCTTTTCTTGCCTTAATGGGCGTCGCGCCGGCAGAACCAGGCACACATCGTACAACTCCTCCCCGTTATTGCGGCGGCAATATCGACTGCAAGGAATTGGTCAGAGGCAGCAGCTTGTTTTTGCCGGTGGCAGTCGAAGGCGCCATGTTTTCACTCGGTGATGGCCACGCGCTCCAAGGAGACGGGGAGAATTCCGGGACAGCCATCGAATGCCCGATGGATCTGGTGAATGTCACATTGATCCTTCATGAAGACAAGACCTTGACGATGCCGCAGGCCAACACACCAGCCGGTTGGATCACATTCGGCTTCAACGAAGACCTGAACGAAGCCGCAGCGGTTGCACTGGATGAAATGGTGCAGCTGATGCAACAATTTTACGACGTCACAAAAGCCGAAGCGACCGCTTTATCAAGCGTCGCCGTCGATCTCCATGTCACTCAAGTCGTTAATGGCGTCAAAGGCGTCCATGCCATTTTGCCGCATGGCGTGTTACGGTAAACCACTGCAGCTGTCCGGTTGTTCTAAGCATAAAAAACGCGTCCCTGGGAAACGATGCTTACTTTTGTCCGATTTTAAAACTCTACTTTCATGAATTCCGTTTGTACACTTTCACGGAGGGTATAATGTTTGTGAAGGATAATTTGAGGAGGGATTTTTCTAATGGGCCAAACTTTTGACGCATTGAAAGAAAAAATCAGCAATGCTGACATGGGAGAAGCGAAAGAAATCATCACTCAAGTCAAGCAGGCATATGACGATGGCAAGATCGACGAAAATGAAAAGGACGAATTGATGGATTTGGCGAAATCTAAACTAGGCGGAGGGCTCGGCGGCTTGTTCTAGGAGCCGGAAGCCCAATTAAAGATAAGTTTTGGTATCCTTTTGACAGGCTGCTGAAGCTTATTTTTTTAGTTAGGATTCTGTGTAAAAACTCTAAACGACTCTGACAATACACAGCAGTTTATAATACATACAGTGCCACACCCGGTGGATCAACATTCCAGGTGTGGTCTCACTTATTTATTCAATCATATAAATTTTGTTTTCCGTTGTTTATGCCTTAGGGACAATTTGGGGTTGCAGGAGAAAGAGCTTGATTGGCTCAATGCTTCAAAAACCCTGGGGAGTAACCCGATTAAAATCATATTTTCACAGATGATGCCGAACCTGTTGGGCATGGCTGCCAGCACTATGTGTACGTAACATCTGCGAAGCATTCCGCCGTGCAGGGGATGCGGGACAAAGGCAGGCTGAATACATCACAAAAGGCGGCAACTCCGGTTGTCGTCTTTTAACAAAACATTATTACAAGAATTTAATCTATATCATGAAAAATCAGATTATTGTTTTTATCACAAAATTGTGATAACATTATTTTCAAAGGATTTTCATATTTTTAATTATAATATGAAAGCCTTAACCAGGTTTTGATACGGGATTTCAGGGAAATGAATTTTAATATATTCAGTTACATATTTTAGAAAGGGGAGGAAAAATGATGACGAAAGCTTCGTGGTCAAGATTACTATTCTTTATGATGCTGATCTTTATTTTGGCTTTGGCAGCATGTGGTGGCGATGAGGAAACTACAGACCAGGAACCAGCGGATGAGCCTGCAGAAGAACCAGCAGAAGAACCAGCAGAAGAGCCTGCAGAAGAACCTGCAGAAGAACCTGCAGAAGAACCTGCAGAAGAACCTGCAGACGAAGGGGCTGAGGAAACTACAGATGCAGAATCTGCAGAAACTGAACCAAAAGTCACTGAGTTTGAACCGGCATTTCCAGAACAAACAAGAGCACCTGCAGTAGAGACTGAAACAGAACTTAATGAGGAAATTATTGCTGACGGTCTTGGCGTATTATGGGGTATGGCAGAGTTTGAACCAAACCGCTTGCTTGTTACGCAAAGAGATTCAGCAGAACTTCTTATTGTGAACCTTAATGAGTACGCTGATTCAGATCCACTCGAAGGTACACCAGAAGTAAATGCCGAAGGTCAGGGTGGTTTACTTGATGTAGCCGTTCCACCTGATTTTGACGAATCAAGAATGGTATTTTTGACTTTTGCTCAAGATGTTGAAGGTGGTACTGTAACTGCTGTCGGTAAAGGTGTTTTATCAGAAGATGAAATGTCATTGGAAAATTTTGAAACAATCTTCCAGGCAACACCAGCATATGAAGGTGACTTACACTATGGTGGACGTATTATCTTTGATGAAGATGGCAACCTGTTCTTAACAACTGGTGAACGTTCAGATGATCCGATTCGCGAACGTGCACAAGACTTGGATGCTTACTTGGGTAAAGTAATTCACATTACACAAGATGGAGAACCAGTAGGTACGAATCCATTTATCGAAGATGAAGACGCACTGGATGGTATTTACAGCTACGGTCACCGTAATATTCAAGGTATAGACTTCCACCCTGAAACAGGAAACTTATGGATTGTTGAATTCGGTCCACAAGCTGGGGATGAACTGAATATTATTGAACCAGGTAATAACTATGGATGGCCGATTGTTTCTTATGGTATCGAGTACTCTGGTGAATTGATCAATGAGGGGATTTCAGAACACGAAGCGCAAGGCTTTGTTGAACCAAGATATTATTGGGATCCGACAAGTGCGCCAAGTGGTATGGCATTCTATGATAACGACGCAATTCCTGAATGGGAGAACAACCTGTTCATCGGTGGTTTAGCGCCAAACTATATTGTACGTGTCGTTATTGAAGATGAATTCATCGTTGGAGAAGAACGCCTATTAACTGAAGAAGGCGAACGTTTCCGTGATATTCTTGTAACTGAGGATGGCGAGCTTATTGCATCCACTGATGGCGGTGTGATTTATAAGATTTCTGCAGCAGGTGAATAAAAACGCGCCACTGTGTCAAAGGAATTCAGTTTAGTAACTGCAATTGCATGAAGAGAAAGCCGTATCCAGAAACCTCAATGGTTGATGGATACGGCTTTCGTATTTTTATCTCGAAAGGTGTGTAATGCAAAATAGAAGTACAGAACTTTGCAACGATTTTGTACAGAGTTCTGCATGATAAATTCAGGCAAATAAAAATTGCATCCCAGGGAAAGAAACAATTCTAAACGATTTTGACTATGCACCTCAATTCATAACAAATACACCGACGGAACAATAAAAACAGCGTTTCTATCGACGCATCGGAAGTAGAATTTTCAAGTTTTAATGTGCAAAAAAGTATATGAGCTATTATAAATTATCCCTTTGGCCGCTATAATGACTAAATATTCAAATTTTTTACGCTTTTGACTGGAAATCGAACGTTAGTTCTGTTATATTAAATACATACCACTATGGAATGAGGTGTATTTCGATGGTGCTTGCAATCAAAGAAGTGAACGGATTTGAAAAAGGAAAAAAATATACGAGGGAACTTGAGTTTTTGTCATGCTTTAAAAATGACGAACATCGAGTAGTCGCTTTAGCGGATAGAGATGGCGAGGTTCTTTATTGGACGACTACAAAAAATTCGCCTGAATACCGAAACTTCCGGATAAAAGCTATTTATACATTTAAAGTTAGCTATATTTCTACAATATTTGGCCCTTCCACTCCTAAGGTTGTTATTGCAGAATTGAATGACGTAACAGCTGAGAACGGTATGTATGGTAAGGCAGAGCAATTTAAATTAAATGCTTAATATATAATTGTAAAAAGAACCTTGACGCGCACAAGGTTCTTTTAGTTTAGATATATATAGATGTTAGTCTTGCCATCACACAGGGAGAATCTGAGCACTGCTGGAAAAAGTTTTAATTTTTGTGTCGTTCCCTGGGAAGTAAAGTTAATGTCAATTCCAATCTTTTTTAAAAACGCGTCCCTGGGAAAAACCAATTCTAAACGGTTTCGACAACACACAACAATTTATCCTCTATCCATTGCCACACCCGCCGCATCAGCATGGCGGATGTGGCTTCTTTAAATTTATTCACCCTTATAAATTGTTCAGAAATTTTCCGTTAGCTGAGAAGCGATATGAAAAGTGTTATTTGGTGAAATCAAAAGTTACGCCGGACAGCTTCTCTGAAACTTCCCAGAGTTTCGTGCGGATGCCCTCGTCATTCACTGCCGGATCAGGTTTCTCTAAGACCGGGTAGCCTCTCCGTTGGCCTTTGCCGTCCGGCCCGATATATTCGCCGCCTTTTATGCCGGGGTCAGTGGCGGCATAGACTGTAGGAAGGGCCCCCATTTCGGCAGGCTGCAGGTAGCGGTTCATGAGCCCTCTGAAAATTCGGGGCATTTCCCGGTTGCCGATCTTGAAAAGATTGGTCGCAGAAATACCGGGATGGCAAGCAAGGCTGAGCGTCGATAAGCCGTGTTGCTTCAATCGCTTATCGAGCTCTGTCGCAAACATTAAATTAGCGAGTTTGCTTTGGCCATAAAACTTCATTCCCTTATAACCCTTTGAGCCGTCCAGGTTATCAAAATCAATGGAGGCCTTTCGGTGTGCAAGACTGCTGAGTGTTACCACCCGTGAATCTTCTGTATGGAGGAGCAGGGGCAAGAGCAGGCCGGTCAAGGCAAAATGCCCGAGGTGGTTGCTGCCAAACTGCAGTTCAAAGCCGTCATTCGTCTTCGCATAAGGAGGCGTCATAACGCCGGCATTGTTGATAAGCAAATCCAGGGAATCGAATCGGCTGATAACATTTTCTGCAAAAGCCCGTACACTATCCAAATCGGACAAGTCGAGTTTCATGACTTCAACGGTTGCCTGAGGAGATTCTTCTGCAATTTCCTGTTTAGCTGCCTTTCCTTTTTCGATATCACGGACAGCCAGGATGACCTGTGCACCTTGCCGGGCGAAAACTTTAGCTGTCTGGAGGCCCAGTCCGCTGTTCGCCCCTGTGATGATGGCGGTTTTTCCTGTCAATGTATGTTGTTCCACTAGATCAGCTCCTGAGATGATAGATTCTTTTTTCTTACTTTGCAAAAAGTCTACAGTTTAAATATTTCAGTGTCCAGGCTTCAACGCCTGGCTCTGGAAAATCGTCTCCCTGTGTCAAACCCAATTCAGTTTATTAACTACAATTGCAAGGAGAAAATGCCGTATCCAGTAACCACAAGGGTTAACGGATACGGCTTTAGTATTTTTACCAGTAAAATTAAATATCCATAAATGTTTGTGACACAGGGAAAATCTGGGAACTGCTGGAAAAAGCGCATTATGTACAAGCTGATCAAAGGAGAAAACAGCACTTTCAGAGAAAAAATTCGATTTGACCATTATACGGTTTCTTTACGATGAGCTTGCGGTAAAGCATTGTTCTTTGTCTTTCCACAGCGCCGAAGCGATATAAATACAATTTTTAAAAATAAACCCGTACATCTTTTCTTTCTGATTGGTCCAAATTATTACTTTTAAACCATTTTTTACAGATGTAGACGTTGTAAATATTGGTAGAAAGGACCGTTTTTAATTATAAGTGCAGTTGTCTCCTTCGACTGGCGAAATATTCTGTTATATTTGTAGGTGGCAAGACAATTAATGAGAAGAAAGGGATGGTGTATGGATGAAGAAGTTTTTTGCAGGATGGCTCTCAGTTATGCTGGTTTTTTCGGCTTTTGTGCCGGCAATTGCAGCAAATGATACAGGGGTCATTGAAACGGAACAGATAACAGAGCTGGAAGTCAGCCGGTCTGTCTTTTCTTTGACAGAAATTCGGACAGTGGAAGTTTCTGCCGACTTGGGCGAAGGGGTTAATCTGGACGATGTGGAGTTTCAGTTTGGCGGAAAGCCGCTTTCGGAATGGCAGAAATGGAGCGGCGGTACGGATTATGATGGCGAGCCGTTCATCACTGTCGTTGAAGGCCCAGCTTTTGTTGAAGGCACAAACGAAATTACCGCAGTGCTGGAATTCGGTTTGTTGTACGATACGGACAATTTATCGAACCGCACCATCCGCACACAATATCAACAATTTATCGGTGACTATGAATTAGCGGTTGTCGATGTGGAAAGCGGCACAAAAGCGGCAGCAACTGTCGCATTGAATGTGTACGATGAGTTCAAATTTTATGATGAATTAAAACCGGCAATTGACGAGATTTTTGAAGCCGCTGAGGAAGATGAGGAAAATGATCGTTACCTTGAGTATCAGAAAGTCGGAGAAACGACTGAAGGGCGCGATATCCATTTTGTCATCCTGGCGAGAGATGAAGCTGCAGTGGATCAGTATTTGGATGAAACCCTGCCGGCTGCACTTGAAGATCCGGAAAGCCTGATTGAAAAGTTGGAGAATGGTACGATGGGCGATTATCAGGTGCCGATCTGGTTTAATAACATTCACCCGGATGAAGTGGAAGGTGTAGATGTACAAGTCGAATTATTGGAGAAATTCGCTCTTGAAGAAGAAGTGGAATTCTTGAATACAGACGGCGACACGGAATTCAGCGAAAACTTGAATGTGGACGCTGTACTGGATGATGCAATTTTCTTGTATATGTTCACAAGCAACCCGGACGGCAGAGCCGCCAACACGAGAGCGAACGCCGAGGGCTTTGACTTGAACCGGGATAATGCGTATCAGACACAAGTGGAAACGCAGCAGGTGAATGAAGTGCTTTCACAATGGACACCGCTGTCATTTATTGATTTCCATGGCTATGTGAATGGGTTTTTAATCGAACCGGCGACACCGCCGCATAACCCGAATTTTGAATATGATCTGCTGATCGGTAATATGATGGAACAAGCGCATGCGATGGGCAATGCGGGAATTGCCAATTCGAACCTGACTTCCTATTTTATTGCAAAAGAAGGTTATGGTTCCGGCTGGGATGATATGACGCCTGCGTATACGGCGATATATGCCATGCTGCACGGCACGCTCGGCCATACGATCGAAGTGCCGGCACTAGGCCAGGACGGGTATAATGCACTTGTCGGCAGTGGCTTGGGTGCGGCTAAATATGTTCATGACAATAAAGACGAATTGTACAAAGAGCAGTTGGAGATTTTCAAACGCGGTGTGAACGGGGAAGATAACCGTGCCGTCGATGAATATTACGTCAATGCGGCGGGTGAAGAAATCGGCCGTGTCCGGGGCGATAATGAAAACTTCTTCCCGGATTATTATGTAATTTCTGCAGATAATAAAAACCAGAAAAATGTATTGGAAGCTTATAATATGGTTGAATATTTGCTCCGCAACGGTGTGGAAGTCGAAAAGACTGTGAAACCTGTAGAGGTGGACGGTGCCACGTATCCGAAAGGTACATTTATCGTACCGATGGACCAGGCAAAACGCGGGTTGGCAAATGCAATGCTTTATGAAGGCGACGATGTGTCCGACTGGGACGCGATGTACGACCCGATTGTCGTCAACTTCTCAGACTTAAGAGGATTTGATCTTGTGGAAGTCCGTGATGAAGGATTGTTCGATGGGAAAACCCAAGAAATTGAAGAAGTGGTCATTCCAACAAGTACAGTCAAAGGGAACCCGCCGAAACAAATTCTTGAAAACTCAACGAACGATGCCATCAGAGTCGTCAACGCATTATTGGCGGACGGCAAGACGGTGGAAGTGCTGACAGAGAGCAAAGGCAGTGCGAATGCAGGAGACTATGTAGTCGCGACCAACGATTTGCGTGCTTATGCAGATGATTATTATTTTGAGACGCAAGTGTTCGGCAACGGCAAAAATGTGGAAACAGAAGTTCTCAAGCAGCCGAGCGTTGCAGCAACCGGCTCTGCCCAGTTGAACTTCTCATTGAGCCAGCTTGGATTCGAACTTACAGACTCAGCTGAAGCAGATGTTATTGTCAGCGACGGCAACTCATTTGCTGCAGAACAAGTTACTGGAAAAACCTTTATCGGAATCGGTGCACCTGCATTGAACGCGGTATCTGAGAGCGGCCTGCTTTCCGGATTCGCGTTTGAAAGTACGGGAGGCAGACATGAAGGGCTTGTGAAAGCAGATGTCACTGAGCATCCGATAACAGCGGGTTATGAGCAGCAGGAGAATTTGTATGTAACGACCGGTTCATGGATTTCGGGCGTTCCTGAAGGCGCAGAAATATTGGCGAGCTTCCAGGACAGCGAAGATTTCTACATCGCCGGCTGGTGGCCTGGATACGAACAAGCCCGTGGCCAAACGATGGCAATCACTGCAGACAGTGCGGATACGACATTTACACTGTTCTCCAATGACCTGGCTTTCCGCGCGCATACCGAGCACAGCTATCGTTTGCTGGCGAACTCGATTTACGATGCGGTAAGTGTTGAGCCTGAGCCGGAAGGCAATGGTAAAGGCAAAGGGAAAGGCAAAGGAAATGCAAACAAAAACTGATTGACAGTTTTTCGGCATTGAAAATCGCCTCCCAGGGAAAGAAACAATTCTAAATGATTTTATTAATTCAAGTTAATTGAACACAAAAGAACATCTAATCCCAAGAATGCAACGTCCTTGGGGTTTGATGTTCTTTTTTTATGCAGAATGCGGAATTGTCATGAACTGTGCCATTCCCTGGGAAGCAACGCATTTATTGGTTAATTGATCTTTCTCTTCTAATTAATGATTGATTATTTCAAAAACTAATTAAATTAGTTATAATGCTAATAAGTTTAGTTTGAAATCAAAGGAGGACGTTGTCCCATGAAAATGGTCAGCAGTAGAACAGTGCATCAAATTTCTTTTATGCCTCGGTTCTTTCCGGTCAACTGTTATCTGGTAGAGGAAGACAGCGGTTTAACTTTGATAGATACCGCCATGCCTTATAGCACCAAAAAAATTCTGTTGGCTGCCCGTAAAATAGGCAAGCCCATCACCAACGTGATCCTGACACACGCTCACAGCGATCACGTCGGCTCATTGGATGCATTGAAGGAAGCGCTTCCCGATTTGCGTGTCTCCATTTCCGGAAGAGATTCACGCTTGTTGGCGGGAGATAGGAGTTTACTCGCAACTGAACCGGCAACCCCGATCCGAGGGGGCGTGCCGAAAGGGATCAAGACGACACCGAATATTTTATTGGCAGAAGGTGACCGCATCGGTTCGTTGGAAGTGATTGCTACACCAGGGCATACGCCCGGCTCAATCAGCCTGCTGGATAAGCGGAATGGTGTGCTTGTGGCGGGCGATGCTTTACAGACGCGTGGGGGCATAGCCGTTGCAGGAGTGATGAAGCCTCTATTCCCGTTTCCAGCCCTGGCGACATGGAACAAGGAGGAAGCTTTGAGGAGCGTTCTGAAACTAAGAGCCCTTAATCCGGTTTTATTGGCAGTGGGACATGGAAAGATGCTGGAGAATCCAGGTCAACAGATGGATCGGGCTATCGAGGAAGCCAAGCGGCAACTAAACTAGCGAATTAGGAAGTGGGAAAATGGCAAGCAGAACAAAATTGGATATGGGAATAATTCTTGAAAAAGCAACGGAGCTTGTTGATCGGAACGGACTTGATCAGTTGTCGCTGAATGGGCTGGCTGAAGAGTTGCATATTAAATCGCCATCCTTATATAACCACTTTGAAGGGTTGGAAGGGTTAAAACAGAAACTGGCGATATACGGGACAGAGCAGCTTTATGCCCATCTGTTGCCAGCCGTCATAGGAAGCCAAGGTGACGAGGCAATCCACGGACTTTCACGCGCATATATTGACTTTGCCGGAATTCACCCCGGCCTTTACGAAGCGACCAACCGTACCCTGGATCATTCGGATGAAAATCTGCAGCATGTGCAGCAGGCAGTTGTGAAACTTGTGATGCAAGTTCTTCGGAGTTATCAATTGGAAGAGGAAATGGCCATTCATATTGTGAGGGGGCTGCGAAGTATTTTACACGGCTTTGCTTCATTGAAAAGTACAGCCGGTTTCCAGTTGCCGGTCGATCTCGACAAGAGCATCCCTATCGCTATAGATATTTTTATAGAAGGCATCCATTCGAGGGTTCAGCAGCAAGAGAAATGAAATAATTTTCGCCTCCCGGGGAAGAGACAATTCTAAACGACTTTTACAATGCATTACAATTTTAATGGTATCGTTCCCCGGGAAGTGAAATCAGTTCGATTATTTAAGCAAACTTTGCTACCCTTAAAAAACGGATAACCAAAATTAGGAGTTGAAATTATGTCCAAACCCCAACGAAAGCTCCCATTATATTTGCAAATCAAGCGTAAAATGGTTGATAGGATAAAGGACAATGAATGGGTACCTGGTGATCCCATTCCATCAGAAAGTCAACTGATGCAAAGCTATAACGTAAGCAGAACCACAATTCGGCAGGCTATTCGCGATTTATCAAATGACGGAATTATTGAAACGCGCCGTGGTACAGTAGCACGGGTAAAACAGACACCAAATGAGGAGATGCAAAACCCTGGTGTTTTGCACCATGAATCCGGGGATAAATTTTCCATCAAGGTTCTAAGGTCAAAGTACGCCATTGACCAGCATTTTGCCAAAAGTCAACTTCAGATGGAAGCCGATGAAGAAGTTTACTTTCTTGAACGCCTTCGACTAGCTGATGGAATCCCTATTGGTTTTCAACAACTATTTACACCCGCACACATCGGGGAAATAATTGAAAGCGAGGCTGCTTCCTGGTTTGATATCTTTCCTGTCCTGGGAATGAATGCAATTTATTACTCTGTCATTAAAGAAAATGTCACAGCAACTCTGGCTAACCAGTATGAAGCAGATCTATTGGGAATTATGAGCGGTGATCCATTAATTGATATACGGAGAGTCACTCTGGGAATTGACAACAGACCTATTGAATACTCCAGAACAAAATATGTGCCTATCCATTTTAATTATCGTATTGAAATTGGGCATTAATATCCTCCAAATACATATTTCCAGAACAATCATATCTCAATATGTTAAATACATGTTACAATATGTTTTGTGTGCATCGTATGATCAAACATATTAGGAGGATTTTGATGAAAAATTTCAACAAATTATTTCCCGCATTATCGTTAGGAACGCTGTTATTACTTACTGCTTGCAACGGAGACGAAGAATCTGGTTCAGCAGAGGAAAGCACAGAAGAAAAAGGATCCATCTCCATCGGTATGAATAACTGGGCAGAGAATGTAGCAGTATCAAACATGTGGAAGATTGTTTTAGAGGAAAAAGGATATGACGTATCGCTGGAACCGGTGGAAAAAGCCATTCTTTATGAAGGATTATCCAGCGGAGACTTAGACATCGGTATGGAAATCTGGCTGCCGAATACTGACAAATCATTCTTTGACAAATATGAGGAAGAAATTGAATGGCGTGAGACATGGTATGAGGGAACTGATTTAGCCCTTGTTGTTCCTTCTTATATGGAAGATATAAATAGCATTGAGGATTTAAAAGTAAATCAGGAACTATTCGATTCCGAAATTATAGGAATTGATCCTGGGTCCAGTCTTATGGGATTAACGGAAGAAGTTGTTTCCGAATATAATCTCGATTATGATTTGACCCCTTCGTCTGAGCCAAGTATGATTGCCGAATTAAAAAATCGCTTAGAAAATGAAGAACCTATTGTCGTAACATTGTGGAAGCCACACTGGGTGTTCGCAGAAATGGATCTAAAAATTCTTGAAGAACCAAAAAATATTTATGGTGATTCGGAAAATATCTTATACGCGACACGTCAAGGATTAGAAGAAGACCATCCAGAAGTTGTGGAATGGTTTGATAACTTCATGCTAAACGATGCACAGCTTGGAAGTCTGATGGCAGAACTAAATGAAGCCGAATCAGAACAAGCTGGAGCTCAAGCATGGATCGATGAAAACCAGGATTTAATCAATGAATGGATTGGTGAGTCGGAATAATTTTAAATGGGACTGTCCCTTTTTGCATCCAAAAGAACCGACTGATGTCCATTTCGACAGGCGCTTTCCGCGGGCACGGCCTCAGCCGGTTGCACCGTCTTCACCACGCGCTGTTCCCGCAGGAGTCGCCGTCTCCATTCCCATCAGCAGGTTCTAAAAAACCGTACAACAAACTCGTCCATTCCTTTACTGTTTCTGCCTCACTCCACACCAAAAGCCTCAATCCCGTAAGTTTCCAAATACATTTTCAACACGCGCAGCCACTGCTTTTCAGTCGCAAGCCCCACATGGCCATCCGGTCGAATCAGATACAGCGCATCCTGCTTGAATCCGGCGTCTTGCATTCCAGCTTCCCATGCAAACTCATGGAGCTGGAGCGACTGCGAGCGGGCAAATTCAATCAGCTCGGGCTTCGCTTTGCCGTATATATGGATTTGCCAATCGACTGAGCGCAGCGGCTCGAAATTATCGCCGCTTGCGGTTTCAATCCACGGCAAGCGCATGCCGCCGTAGATTTTGCCGGCTTTGCCCTTGCTCAAGGGACTGTTGCGGTAATTGATGTGGATTTGAGAAAGGATCTTGAAAGCATTCTTTTGGGAGAAAGGAAATTTGAACAGCGCCGGCAGAGCATAAGGTACAAAATAATGGCGCAGCAAGGTGCCCCGCAGTTTTTGGCTGACGATAGTCGAGAACGCTTTGTCGGTCGTTGCGATCAACCGGCGCGCGAAGACGATGCGCTCCTTTTCGTACGTGCTCAATATTCTGGGAGCGCCTTTTCCTTGAATCACCGCTGCGAGCTTCCACGCCAGATTGATGGAATCTCCAATACCGGTGTTCATGCCTTGTCCGCCAGCAGGGCTGTGCAGGTGGCCGGCATCGCCTAAGATAAAAATACGCCCTTTGGCAAATTGCTCACTTATTCGGTTATGGACGCGGTACGTCGAAAACCAATTTACCTTTGCCGGATTCACATGGATTTTATTTTCAATGTAATCGCTGATTTCACTGTATTGGAGATCGGTGCGTTCGTTGAACTCCTCGGGCACAATGCCGAGGATTCGTTTGGTTATGGCGTTGCGGACGGACATATACAGCATAAAGCCGTCATCGTCCATGTACATGTCCATCTTTTGCATGTCGTCTGCCGGTTCCGCGGTTTCGATATCGGCGACAAAGAATAATTGCTTGTACGTGCCGCCGGGAAATTCGAGTCCCAATCCTTTTCGGACCATGCTGCCGGCTCCGTCGCATCCGCATAAATAGGCAAATTCCACTTCTTCTGCCGGCTGTCCTTGTTGCTGCATAACGGCGTTCACGCATTCTGCCGTGTCTTCAAAAGAAAGCAACGCGGTGTTCCATTCCACTTCGATACCTATTTTATTTAATTCATCCACGAGAATTTCTTCATGCTCATCTTGCGGCAAGCTCAAGATAAACGGAAACGGGCTCAAACCTTTGCCGAAATCATGGAATTTCACTGTGGCTTTCACTTCATTGTCGTCGCTGATGTCAAGCGACAAAATGGGATGCCCCCGCTTGATGTTGCGTTCGGCCAGGCCAAGCTGCCCGTACTGCTCCAATATGCGTGCATGCACAGCGAGCGCACGTGACGCTGTGCCGGTTCCTGCGTTTTTATCGATGATCCGGAAAGGCACGCCTTGACGCGCCAGGCTATAGGCGAGAGCCAGGCCAGTGGGGCCAGCTCCGACGATTAAGATTTGTGGGTTCATCATAGGGACCTCCTAACGAGTATCACGTCTGCTGATCGATTGGGTTTCAAATGTCATGTAACAGCCAGCTAAAATTGCGTACGGGAAAAGTGCTTATAAGAAAAGTGCATAATACCGAACGAAAAAGATCTTGTACAGCTACTATATCCTTAATCGGTCCCTTTCAAGCAAGTGACAGTTAAAATTAAAAATCTCGCCACATTTGCAAGAAAAATTCTACACGATTCTTACAATACACAACAATTTATAATCTATACATTGCCAAGCCTGTTGCTGCAATACTGCCGGGATGGTTTTTACTTTTTATTCATCCGAGAAAAATTGAGTGGGAATTGTGCCGCTCCCCGGGAAGCGGAATATAGCATCTATCAATATCTGCCCAAATCCTCCTTGTCCTCACCCAATGCAAAAGTATATAGTTAAAGGAACGCTGCTTAACTCCAATAGAAGGCAGTGCTTATTTTTGGAGGAGGATTTCAGAATACTATGAAAAGACTGACGCAACTGGCAAACGAACTGAATGTGCGCAAAGCGGAATACAGCCGATTGAACTGGACGCTGTATACGACAGGCTATGACTTTGGCATCGAAGGCGCTTATGAAAAGATCATGGAAATTATGAAAGACAAAGAAAACTTCGGCTTGATCGAATCTTATATGGAACAGGAACTATCCAAAGCGGATAAAAGAAGAGTGGAAATCCTACATAACAGCTTTAAGCCTTTTCACCTGACGGATGAATTGAACGCGCTGAACCTGAAAATTCAACAAAAAACGAATGAGCTGTTGAAAATTCTCAACAATTTCCGTTATCAATTGGACGGCCGCGAAGTGTCGGCTGTGGAATTGGCGCAAGTGCTGAGCATGGACAGTGACCGCGAAAAGCGGAAAGAAGCATATTTTGCCCGCAACCAGATCAATGGCTTGATGGTGGAGAACGGCTTTATCGAGTTGATCGATTTACGGAAGGAATACGCCAAGCAGTATGGAGCGGAGAATTTCGTGGCCTATCAGCTGGAAGCGAATGAACTGGATGGGGGCCTTTTCGACAGCTGGCAGTCGGAGCTTCAGGAAATCCTGCCGCAAATGACAGAAGGCAGAAAGAAATTTGCGCAGGAATTTCTGGGCGAAGACGAGATCAAGCCTTGGGACGAGCAATACATCCAGTCCCAAATCGCGCCTTCCTTGAACGAGACGGTCGATATGTCGGAATACTACACCAACATCCAGGAGCTTTTCGGTTCATTCTGCATTGATCTTCCTTCAATGAACATCACGTACGATATTTCCCCGAGGGCCAATAAATCCGAGTGGGGCTATAATTTCACAGTGGAAACCGGTAAAGATTCCAGAATTCTCGCCAATGTGAAAAACAAATACTTTGAATACGGTGTGCTGCTGCACGAAACCGGCCATGGGGTGCATTCGTTCCTGCTCGACCCGGAAGAAAAGATTCTCAATGAGGGCGTCAGCGGCATCGTCAGCGAAGGCATCGCGAATTTATTCCAGGGCTTCCTGTACAGCCCGGCGTTTTACGGCAAGTTCTTCAAAGATGCGGAAAAGGTTGGAGAAGAGTTCCGCAGGCTGAAAGAATACCAGAAGCTCAATTCGCTCCGGAGCATCAGCCGCATTTTCTTTGACCACAGCCTGTATAAAAACGATATCGCTTCACTCGATGATATCCACGGCTTATACTGGGAAAACCAGCTGGCTGTGTTAGGTGAGGGCGCATTGGACCAGGCGCCGCCATGGGCTTACATGATCCATTTCACGACGCACCCCATCTATCTTCACAACTATTTCATGGGTGACGTCACCTGCGCGATGCTTGAACAGGTCTTCAAGGAAAAGCACGGAGGGTCCATGGAAGAAATGCCGGAACAGTTCGGCCAATTTCTGCGCAGCGAAGTGATTGAGCCTTCAGGCACGTTGAAATACAATGATTTGTTTCAAGAGATCAGCGGGCGTGAATTCTCGTTGAAGTATTTGTTGGACTAATAAAAAATCCGGAGCCTTTGGGGCTTCGGGTTTTTTATTTTTGTTCATTCGTATTAATTGTTTGGAAACTGTCTATCGGTATTTGGAATTTTCTGCTTCATTAGTTAAATAAATGCTATAGTGGTATATGTAAAAATATTCAGATTAGAAAGTATCGAAGAAATTTTTTACAAAGGCAACAACTTGGCAAACTAGATCCTCGCTAACGTGGCAGCCAGAAAAAATTATCAAAACATAGAAAAGAGGAACTGTGATTTGGCACCGATTATTGGAGTAACTTCAAACGTTGAACTTGATTACTTACATACTGTTTCAAATGCTTATATGCAATCCATTATTCAGGCAGGTGGAGTACCAATCATTTTGCCGATTGGCGTAGATGAACATGCTCAGCAACTGGCGGAGAAGATTGACGGACTTGTTGTAACCGGCGGAGGGGATATTGATCCAACCTTGTTCGGGGAAGAGCCGATGCCGAATTTGGGTATGATTTCACCTGGCAGAGACAGTTTTGAAATCCTGATGATCCAGGAGATGCTGAAGGCGGACAAACCGGTTCTTGCTGTTTGCCGCGGCATCCAGATTTTGAATATTGCTGTCGGAGGGGACATGTACCAGGATATTTACAGTCAGATCAGTGAACCGTTGCTGCAGCATAGCCAAAATGCAGCGCTTGCCCATTTGTCACATTATGTGGACACACCGGAAAACAGTCTATTGGCAAAGATTGCAGGGCAAGCGAGGTTTAAAGTGAACAGCTTTCACCATCAGGCGGTACGTGATGTGCCGAAGCCGCTTGCAGTTTCCGGCAAGGCATCAGACGGAATTATTGAAGCTATTGAAAGCATAGAGCATAAATTTGTTCTCGGGGTCCAGTGGCATCCAGAGCAGCTGGCAGTAAAAGGAGACGGCATTTCAATCCGGATTTTCGAACAATTTATCGAAAACTGCGGATGATAGAAGGAGAAGTAAAGAACGCTTCCCAGTGTCAACCGCAAAGTCCTGCCAATTGTTTGGAAATTGTGTCGATTCCAGGGAAGTGAAATTAGCAAACCTTAAATAACTTGTGTGTAAGGAATTATTCAGCTTCTATCACTTTACGAACAAACCAAATTGTAATACAATGTATTACAAAAGAACTGAAGGAGGTTTTATCTATGGCCACCATTTCCTTGCGCGTGGATGACCGCGACAGCAAACTAATCCGCGATTACGCCAAACTAAAAAACACATCCGTATCGGACTTGATGCGAAATGCTATCATCGAGAAGATTGAAGATGAATTGGATGTGGAGAATTTTGACCGAATCCTTGCCAATATGGAAAAAACCCATTCTTTAGATGATGTCAAAAAAGAATTGGGTTTTTAACAGACGATGTATGCTGTTCATTTTTCAGATGTCGCTTTGAAGAAATTAAAAAAGATGGACCGATACCAAGCCTCTCTTCTGATCGGCTGGATTGAAAAGAACTTGCAGGGTTCAAGCGATCCACGAACACATGGAAAGGCATCGGTTGCGAATCACAAGGGCAAATGGCGTTACCGTGTCGGTGATTACCGTATCCTGGCGTTAATCGAAGACGAAAAAATCATTATTACCATTATCGATGTCGGACATCGAAAAGATATCTACGAATAAAACCCCACCCTGTGTCAAACCCAATTCAGTCTGTTACCTACAATTGCATGGAGAAAAAGCCGTATCCAGTAACCTCAAGGGTTAATGGATACGGCTTTCGTATTTTTACCAGTAAAATTAACTATCCATAAATGTTTGCGACACAGGGAGAATCAGGGAACTATTCATCCGTATAGTGGTTGGGAATTGTGCCGATTCCTGAGAAGCAGACTATTAAAGAAAAAAACATAAACAAAAAAGAGTGGGCTAAGCCACTTTTTTCAGAGGATGTTAATTCCGCAACCGTGTCAGGTAACTATTAATCATTCAGGGTCTTGCCAAAATAAGTCATCCAGTGTTCTGTCGAGCGTGTGGCAGATTGCCAGGCAAAGGGTCAGGGTAGGATTATATTTGCCCAATTCGATGAGCCCAATTGTTTGGCGGGACACGCCGATTTGGTCTGCCAGTTCGGCCTGGGATAAATCATGCTCCACCCTGGCCATTTTGAGCTTAATATTTTTCATTATCATCACCAGATTCATCATCAAGCATTTTGTTTATGTTTTTCTCACTGTTGTTCTTGAGAATTTCATTTCCTCCAACAATAAAAATGAGGAAAAATGGCAAGTATATTAACAATGAGACAAAAGCAGTTAAAAGAAAGTATTGGATACTCTGACTTGTTCCTTCTGCGTATTGGACTGCGCTGTTTATACCGAATCCAAGGGCGATAACCACACCGAGCGCGACACTTGCGAACAGATTTTTCTTTTGTTGAGACCATTTACTTTTGCGGTCATGCATTTCAATTTCAGCAGAGAATACACCTAATCTTGTTGATCGGTATATATAATAAACCCCACTTAAGAATAGAATAATTAATTCGGTAGCTATCCCTTCGATGCCAAGGTTATAAATAAAATATTTGAGGACGACTGAAATAATTGCGATTACCATAACCAAAATATAAACTTCTGCATAAATTTTATTTTTAATATTCGTGATCCGTTCATCTTCAATGCCTGATTTTTTATAAAGACCCACGATGTACGCCTCCTTTTCTATTTAGCGTAAGTATACTGAATGATAAAATTTAATGCAATATATATATGTCATAATGTAATTTAAAATATTCTTTTAGACGTATATAGTTTCTGTTAAGACAGGAATTCAATCTTCATGAACGACTTCTTTCTATAAAATATACCAATTGGTTATACAAATAGTGGATTGCCTTTACTATTGTGATTTTCATCCATAAACTTCGGTTCGGATTCAGTCGCCCCATACAAATAAGATAATGAAACCAGTCTTTATCCCATTCTTGAAGCAAAGGGAAGAGCACAAAAAAAAGTAGCCACAGCCACTTTTTCGAGAATATTTACTCAATAATCGCACTCTTATGCGGAAGATTTTTATGTATGGCATAGACTTTATTGATATCCTTTAAAGATGCTATACTCTAATATTCATGAGTGTAATTATCCTTTTTGCAGAGTATATTTGGCTCCTGGTTCAGTAAGCAGCTTTGAAATTCCTCCAGAATGATATGGCATTAATCTGTCTGCATCTTCCAAGCTTAGCCATTCAACTTTTATAATATTTTCTTCTTGTGGGATTTCTTCAGGTCGCTTTGTTATTTGCCCATGATAAGTAATAAAATAAACTTGATTTTTATCTATAAAAGCCTCGTTCAAAGCAGCAATATTGCCAACCTTAATGTCATATCCTGTCTCTTCCTTCACTTCCCTTACAGTTGCTTCTTGCAAAGTTTCTCCAACTTCAACTGCCCCTCCTGGTAAAGACCATGTACCATTTTTGTTGAATACCATTAGGATTTTGTTTGTATTTTCATCAAATAATAGTGCATATACAACATCAACTCGCTGAAAATCCATTACTGTATCCTCCTTCTCAAACTAAATTTATATTTCTTCAATAATTACGTTCGTTTTTCTTAATAACAATCATTTCCAAATACTAACATTTTATCAATGACTTACTCCATAAAATGGGTTGTATGTTGAAGGTTATTTTTCTTAATCATACAATTTCAACATCCCGGTAAGTCTTGACATCAAAAGCCTTGTCTATGGTTGCTTTCTATCAATATCCCACTTGATTATAATAATAGAGGCTTGTGATAAATAGAGCTGCATTCCTCAAATTTGGGAAATGCAGCTCTTTTGACGGGTAAATTTAATGACTCATTTTCCACAAACGAACCACTGCCTGCTCAATCACTTTCCAAGTAATATCCGTAGCATACGGATACTGCTTCTGATATCGATTCCATAACTGTTCCATAGTATCGCTCTGAAAGATTTCCCGTAAAATAGCGTCTCCCTCTTCAAGCAACCCATCAGATCCGCGGTGATTTGCAGTAGAGAAGAACGCTTTTTGTATTTGGTTGACCTGCAGGCTTTCTTCTTGGGTTTCGAGCAAGGCATAGATATCGTAAAAATCACGAAGTCGGGTATTGGCGGTCCCTCGCGTAATCATTGTTTCAAGTTTTTCTGCTAGTACCGTTTCAATCGTATAGGCGAGTATGTTGATCTTGCGCTCTTCCAGTAAGAGCTGATAATGATACTGAATTTCTTTCGGTGTGATTTTGTCTCCAGTCGTCAGGTCCACTTTTAGCGGCAGACGGACTTGATCCAGCTGCGCCAAAATGGATAAACGGAACCCAGTGTATTCCGCTTCGTCGCGGATCTGTTCAACCTTTATCAAACTTAAGGTGATACCATCTGCGAGGGGTATGGCCACTATATCCAAGAACGCTTTTTCAATCGCATCCTGGGTCATGGGGTAACCTTGAATTGTCGCATCCATGTCCATTGTGGACCGCAAATCAACCCCGATGATTGAAGCAACGAGAACACCGCCTTTTAGAACAAAATACTGACTGAAGTTCGATTGAGTAATCCGTTCAAGTAACCGTTCGAACATGTAGTTCCGGAGAAGCAGTTGCGCATTTATTCCTCGTTGTTTGGACTTGTTTTGAATGAGGTCTTTCACTTGTCTCGAGCTTTTCATAGCAGAATCTCCACATACTTCCGGATCGGGGTGGATACCCGGAATTGTTCGGCATAGCGCAGCAGCTGTGGGATATTCTTCTCTTTCCTCGCTAAGTACCGCTTCATGCTGTCGGTCAATAGATCCGGGTCCACGTTGTTTCGCTGCCTGAACATGTCACAGAGCGTCCGTTCTGCGTTGTAAAGACGAATCGGCCGGCCATACACCGTAGTGGTTTCGGTTACACCCAGCTCATGCCATTCTTTTTTCACCGTATATACCTGCAAGCCGTTATCCGTGAGCAGTCGATTGTGATACCCCGTCGGTACCGTAACGGAATACGTGATGGGGTCCCGGTCCGTCAAATCGTGCAAGTAAAGAGCCGTTTCATGAGAAAAGATCAACTGCGGACTCCGCGCCTGCAGCATATACAGGTCATCTTCGTATGCCTCAGGGGTCACGTAGATCCCGTGACTGACGCGTTCAATCACGCCTTCGCGAGCCAACAACGTTAAATAATGACGTGGAATGCCAGCAGCTTCCGCATCACGAGTCAGGACGAGGCCATTCTGTTTGGTAATCAATTCCAGGAGGTGGGTTGTATACGACATATTTGTCACCATTTTCTTTTGCGTTTGTACGTTTATTATATATTAATTAAGTATAAATGCAAAAAATGCATGACTCGTTCTTAAACTACTAGTGATTAAATAAGGTAAAAAATGAATAAAAAAAATGGATCGATACCAAGCCTCTCTTCTGATCGGCTGGATTGAAAAGAACTTGCAGGGTTCAAGCGATCCACGAACATATGAATAAAACCCACCCTGTGTCAAACCCAATTCAGTTTATTAACTACAATTGCATGGAGAAAAAGCCGTATCCAGTAACCTCAAGGGTTAATGGATACGGCTTTCGTATTTTTACCAGTAAAATTAACTATCCATAAATGTTTGCGACACAGGGAGAATCAGGGAACTGCTGGGAATGCGATTCTCTTGTTTCACCACCTGTACATTTCCTTCATTAAAATCACTTCGTAGCGCTTGATTCCAAGACATATTAAGAGCGTTTCGAAAGATACTCTATTTCTCTTTTTGTTTTCAATCTTTTTTATAGTTAGCTTTTAATGTTGTATTAATATTAACTAAAGCCATTAATATAAAACCAAGCATTATAAAAGTTACGATTTCACCTGTGAAAAAAGATACAATCCCTAATATCATGGCATACACGTACCACCAATTATTCATATGCAAGATCTCCCCTTTGCTTTTTAAGGTCTGTTTATTAAGTCCATTATCTTCTTAAGGATACCATAATAACCAATTATTGTAATAAAGGGTGAATATCATAACGACTTCGCGGTCCGGAAAGTGGCAATCAGCGAATCCACGGTTATGGTTGGAGTCTTTTTAAGGCATTGATTATAAGATTCACCCATTTAATGGGAATAATCTATGTTAAGATATATTTTGGGACTTAGAAAAGTAAACCTTTAAAAATCTGCACAGATTCAATTTATGGAGGTGTCAAAATGGATTTAGTCATCAAAGAGTTAAAAAAATCATTTAATAACAAAGAGGTATTAAAAGGCATCGACTTAACGATTAACTCAGGACAGATTTTTGGTTACCTGGGGAGAAATGGCGCGGGAAAAACCACTTCCATGCGAATTCTGATGGATGTATTCAAAGGTGATAGTGGATCCATTATGATGGATGGAAAAGAGTTTAAACCGACTGACTATCGAATTGGTTATTTGCCTGAAGAACGCGGTATGTATACGAAGTTTAAAGTGAAAGATCAATTGGTTTATTTTGCTCAACTCCGGGGTGCTACCAAAAAAGAAGCTCAGCATTCCATGAAGAAGTGGGCCGAAGAGTTTGGTATTGATATTTATTTAGACCAAAAGCTTGAGACGCTATCAAAAGGAAACCAGCAAAAAGTTCAAATTGCACAAGCTTTTATTTGTGAACCGGATATTTTGATCTTGGATGAACCTTTTTCGGGGCTGGATCCTGTCAATTCGAAAATCTTTCAGGATTCATTATTGAATTACATAAGAGAAGACCGAATCATCATCTTTTCTTCCCACCAGATGGGGTATATCGAATCTTTTTGCGACGGTATTGCCATTATCAATGACGGGAAGATCGTATTGGATGGGGATTTGAATGCAATCAGAAAACAACTGGGTGAAGGCAAGCTGCGTTTGCGATTTGCCGATCAGCGGAACCTGGATTTTTTAACAGCCTATGATTATACCATTGACAGAGAAGACGTTATTTTAACTATTCCTCCAACTGAAACGAAAAAATCAATTATAGAAGGCTTATTCAGTCAGGGAATCGAACTTACGATGTTTATGGATTACTTACCGAGCCTTCAGGAAATATTCATTGAGAAAACAGGTGATAACAATGAAAAATCTTAAAACCGTATTTAATTTCGAACTGCGTGGCATGTTTCAAAAGAGGAGCCTGCTCGTAACAACGGCCATCATGTGTGTGATTGTGCTGCTTATTACCTCGATCCCCACGTTCATGATGTGGTTTGGAGGAGAAGAAACAGAAGAGGATCCCAGTGGAAACGGGGGAGCCGGCGAAGAATTTACGGTGGTATACGAAAATGATGAGCTGAGAGAAGCCCTCAGTCCAGTGTTAGGGGAAGAAACCTATCCGTCGGAAGCGGAATTGAGAGATGCAGTTCAGAATGAGGAAGTTGCTTCCGGATTTGTTGTTGAGGATTATGATCGTTATACCTATATCACCTTCGACAGCACCGCTTTTCCCACCGAACAGATGGTTTTTGAGTCCCAATTGAAAGAACTCAATGAAAATCGGTTGTTTGATGAAAACGGCATCGATAGTCAAAGGGTCCGCGAAATTTTGAATCAACCCATCGAACAGGAAACTGTGTTTCTGGGGAAAGATTCCGGATCAGGAACAGCGATTGCCTTTGGTGTCTTGATTACGATGTATATGCTCATACTCTTGTATGGAGCAAATGTAGCGACCTCAGTAGCCAGAGAAAAAGACTCGCGTACAATGGAACTGCTCATCACATCCAGTAACCCGCGAACATTGATACTTGGAAAAGTGGGGGCAGTCGGATTGACCGGTATATTACAGGTTGCATCGTTGATTGTCTTTGGCGTAATCGGATTTATGCTGAATAGAGGGAATTATCCGGAGTTTCTTCTGGATATGCTTCAAGGAACCATGACGATCGATGTGATTCTGGTTTATATTCTATTTTCAGTATTAGGCTATATCTTATACTTGTTTATCTATGCAGCTTTGGGAAGTCTGGTTTCAAAAGTGGAAGATGTGAACTCTGCGGTTACGCCGATAACGTTCCTGTTTATCCTGGCTTATCTCGCTGCAACATTTGCAACGAACGCGCCGGACAATACGATTGTGAAAGTCACATCGTTCATCCCGTTCATCTCGTTGTTTACGATGCCGATTCGTTATATGCTGACAAGCGTGCCGATTACATCTCTTTTATTATCAAGCGCGATAATGGTGTTAACAGTAGCGTTATTTGCTTGGCTATCTATTCACATTTATAAATTCGGGGCATTAAATTATGGCAACCGTCTCAAATTTAAAGATGTAATCAAATCTTTCAAAAATTAGTGCAGGAGCCTTGTGGAGAAAATCACGCCCCTGTGTGCGGCACAATTTCATTAATTCACTAAACTTACATGAAGAATCCAGAAAATCCAGCAATGGACAGGATTCTTCATGTTTTTTCATGTTTGGGGTAAATTTTCTCTAATAGTCAACCCGCCTGCGTGCTCAACTCTTCCTTGCCATACTTTTTCACCAAATAGTTGGCTGCCAGCCATGTGCCGATTGCGACGGCGATCGGTGTCACAAGCGGTGCGGGGGATACGGCGAGCAGATAGAGGGATGCTGTATTGGCCCATGCGTGCAAGAGGACACACAGCCAGATATTGCGCGTACTGTTATAAAGCCATCCGAGAACATACGCCTGCGGAATCGTCAGCAGCGTAAAGCCGAGAAGTGACAGCAGGACAGTTACTGTGCCATAAGAGGAATTCAGGAAAATGATGAAAGGATAATGCCAGATGCTCCACAGCACGCCTACACGAAAGCAGGCTTTTTCAGCCGTGTAGCGTGTCTGCAGAAGAGGCTGCAAATACCCCCTCCAACCAAATTCCTCCATTCCGCTGGTCACAAACTGAAACAGGAGATATACAGGAAGAAACCACAGGGGAACGACTCCCCAGTTAAATTCTCGACTGAACCCCGTCATGATCCAGGTCACCAATAGCGCCGCTGAAAACAGCAGAACCGGATAAAGGAAAATGAACAGCAGCCACCCGCCGACATTGGCAGGGTGTTTTTTTCGGGCAGCCGGAAAGAGGCTGCCCTCTTTCCGGCTCTTTTCATAAAGCCCTGCAGCAATTACCCCGACAATCGGGCCGTAGACGGCAGCCGTGAAGAACAGCGACAGCAGCAATTGCTGAATATTTTCTGCGCCTTCGGTCAACATGGTATACAGGCCTTCATTGTAAAAAATCTCCACACCAATTTCATCGGAAATTCGCATGGTGCCGATCCACAGTGACCATGTAAACAGGAGGGTGACACCGTAAAAAATCGTTGCCCTTTTTGTTATGCTGTCCATTTTAATCACCTTTCTTCGCAAGCGTTTTTTAAATGCTGAGTGAATCGGTGTTGAATGGAAAAACAAGAACGCCAACTGGAAATTATCTGGTTCTATATTGTTTTTTGATTTTACTATACCTCTGCGCTGCCTCATCGTCCAAGGTATCAAGCCCGTCATCGAAAAGATAGAAAGGAATTTGGATTCTATTTGGAAAAAATGTATAATAAAGATAATAAAAATAGAAATAGAAATTTAAATCTGAGGGGGAATTAAGATTAACAAGGCAAATGCTTCGATTTTTCTCATTCTAAGTCTAGTAGTTTCTTTGCTAATGATATCCATTGATCCTATCGCTATTGCAACATCAGAAGCAGTAGCTGATTTGCTGATATATGTCGTTTTATTTGGAGCAGTCATAACTTTGATTTATTCAATATTGTTTATTCTAAACAAAATTAAGCGGAATATTGTTTCTATAATTGCTTTTGTTATTACTTTAATCAATATTACAATTATTGTTTTGGTATTAATTTTTGGTTCACTTTTAACTTAAACTGTGCGACTCACTGCTACAAACCATTTACTAAAAAATTAAGAATTAGCATTCCGATTCGTACGGTTTCCAAAAACCCGTTCAGCGAATCAGGGGTGCTATTTTTTCTTATCATTTCCTCTCCTTCATTATCAAATCCATTCCCGGTCACTGAATTACAGTATCTCCAATTTGCAGTTTTTTTCTTGCCAGCCTCACCGAACACCGCTACGATTAAAGAAAAGCTGAAGGAAGAAGAGATACTTTCCAAGGTTTACACAATTAAAACACAAGGGGGCAGAACCAATGGAATGGATGAAACAGCGCCAAGAAGAAATGGTCGGATTGCTCGAGCAGCTTGTCAATACGGACAGCGGTTCTACATATAAAGAAGGAATTGACCGTGTCGCGGATATGTTAAAGGGGCATTACGAAGCGTTGGGGTTTGTTGTGGAAACGATTGAAAACGAGCAGAACGGCAATCACCTTCTGTTCCGCCAGCCGGATGCAACAGAGCCGAAAATCCTTCTGCTCGGTCATATGGATACAGTGTTCGCGAAAGGAACAGCAGCGAAGCGTCCTTTCCGGACTGAAAACGGCCGTGCTTATGGACCGGGAGTTGTGGATATGAAAGGCAGCCAGGTAACTCTTTTATTCGCCTTGAAGTATTTGGCTGAACACGACCCGGCTGCCCTTCGCAATGTTATTGTTCTCTTAAACAGCGATGAGGAACTCGGTTCACCGACATCGCGTGAATTGATTGAAGAAACCGCGCGTCCAGTCGATTACGCACTCGTTATGGAGCCCGGCCGAAAAGACGGTTCCCTCGTTTCGTCCCGTCGCGGCGGAGGCCGTTACGAAATGCATGTTCAGGGACGTGCAGCTCATTCCGGAGGAGCACCGGAAGAAGGCATCAGCGCAATTGAGGAATTAGCCCATAAAATCATTAAACTAAATGCCTTGTCCGATCATGCAAACGGCGTTTCTGTTTCGGTCGGCATCATTGAAGGCGGCGAAGCCGTCAATATGATTCCTGACCGCGCGACCGGTTACATTGATGTCCGTGTTAATACGGAACAGCAGAGCCATGAAATTCACGAACGCATCGAGGCGATCTCTACAGAACCGGACGTGCCTGGGACGACCATCCGTCTTGAAGGTGGGATCAATCGTCCACCGATGGAATTCAACGAAAGGAACCGGGCACTGCTCGAACAGGTGAAGAGCGCAGGCGAATCATTTGGACTGAATGTGAGTCACGTTCATGCCGGTGGGGGTTCAGACGCTTCATTCCCGTCCGCACTCGGTGTCGCGACCATCGACGGTCTCGGTCCAGTTGGTGGAGAACTGCATAATGTGGAGGAATATTTGGAGCTTGAATCACTTGCAGAGCGCTGTTATCTCGTTGCGGAGACTGTGCGGAAGTTATCGTAGTAAAGCGGTTTAAAACAGACACAGCGAACGTGTGGGACCAAAGTCAATAACAAGGAGTGGAATTTTGTGGAAAGCAAAAATTTTGAACTGGCAAAACGATTGCGTCACGAATTGCACCAGCATCCGGAATTGTCCAATGAAGAAGTATGGACAAAAAAGCATCTGATCGATTTTTTGAAATCGAATACTGAACTGGAAATTGTCGATAAAGGAAATTGGTTTTATGCGGCTTATCGGGCAAAGGAAGGGGAAAGGAACGTAGCTTTCCGGGCAGACTACGATGCCTTGCCGATGGACGAAGTTATTGACCTGCCATATGGATCTAAATTTCCCAGGAAAGCCCATAAATGTGGGCACGATGGCCATGCAGCCACACTTGCCGCTTTCGCGCTGGAAATCGATCAGAAAGGCGCGGACAGGAACATCTTTTTCCTGTTTCAGCCTGCCGAAGAAACAGCGGACGGTGCGATTCAATGTGCAGATTTGATAAAGGAAGAGAACATAGATGAAATTTTTGGGTATCATAATATGAGTGGTCAACCGTTTCAGTCAGTGGCCGTCATCGATGGGACTGCACAGTTTGCGTCAAAGGGGATGACAATAAGCATGAAAGGAACCCCTGCTCATGCCAGCAGCCCTGAAGATGGGGTTAATCCTTCATTTGCCATAGCGAATATTATTAACGAACTTCCTGAATTTACAGGTGCTATGAAGGGACAAGGCAGGGTTTTTTGTACGGTCATCTGTGTCTCTATAGGAAGCAAAGCTTTTGGTATATCCCCGGGTGAAGGGGAGTTGCTCCTGACTCTTCGCGCTTTGCATGAAGAGAATTTACATGAACTTCAAAAAAATCTTGAAAATCTCGTTGAAGTTCAAGCAAAGAGATACGGATTATCGCTAAACTTTTCATACACGGATGAATTTCCTGAAACATTTAACCATAAAGAAAGCTCTGATAAGGTCCGCCAGATTGCAACTGCAACAGGCATGCAATTAATTGAAATGAAAGAAGCTTTGCGTATATCTGAAGATTACGGCCACTATACCAAATTGACAAAAGGTGCTTACTTCTACCTTGGAAATGGAGAAGACTATCCTCACATACACACATCCGGGTTTGATTTCCGTGATGAACTCATTGAAACAGGAGTAGAGCTGTTTAAGGGGCTGGCAGAATTATAATTTCTGCATGCTGCAGGACGGCCGGATTCAAGAAAGAGAGCAAATATGAGCAAAGACCGTGCAAATTATGCACGGTCTTCTTTATTCAATCGATTCTAAAGATGAAGTGACTGTAAATTCTTCTTCTCCTTCTTCCTGAGTGATAAATTCCCGTTTCACTTCTCCGTACCCCTCAACGAAATACCATCTGTTGGTTGCGTTTTCCGATTCTTCGCTCTCAAGAACGATAGCGTCTTTGAATGTTTCGTAAGGCGTTTCGACTGTCGCGCCGGTTTCAACTACAGTTCTGTCATCAAACGTATTGCCTTCTTCAAGCGGAAACTCCAAATAGGTGGAAACTGCCTCCAGTTCTTCCAGCTCTTCCGATGTGGGATTGTAGTCGTCGTAAAACTCGGGCTCTTCTTTGACCAACTCCACTTTGTCATCAGCCAAGCGATAGACCTTCAAGATTGTAGTGCCGCCATTATCTTCATACAGAGCCACATAATCTTCTTCCAAATAATCCGTGCGTATTGTAAGGGTGGCAAACTCCATGCCTTCTCCCTCGAATTGTGCTGTAGTGCCGTCATCCATGAAAAACGACAACGGATCAATTTCATCGCTGTCTGGTTCTTTTCCAGCAGGTTCTTCAGGCTCCTCCGCTTCCTCCACATCTTCCGGATCTTCATCCGTGACGTTCGTATCTGAACCCGGCGGAAGCTGAACTTCCGGTTCTTCTGGCCCTTCAGGCGTGTCGTCACCACAACCTCCCAACAGCAGCATCAAAGTCAGACCTCCTGGGATCAATAAACGCTTCATGTTCCCACTCCTTTGTATATTTGAGTCGAATTCCCAAGTGAATTCCTCATTAAATTACCCTGTTTCTTTCAGTGTACCCCTTACTTATTTGAAAAAACGTGGAAAATTGTGAAGCTTTCCTGTGTCGAAACCAATTCAGTTTATTAACTGCAATTGCATCAAGAAAAAGCCGTATCCAGTAACCTCAAGGGTTAACGGATACGGCTTTAAAGTGTTTATCTGAGAAAAGTAGAAGCTTAAATCCGGTAGTTAAAATAACTCCTGCGCCAGCAAATGGTAGACATCCAATCGTTTTTCCTGCGAATGCGGGATGCTGCAGATCATCGCTTCTTCAAAACCATACTCAATTTGTTCCCGCTGCAATTGATCTGCCACGTCTTTGGCGGAACCGACTAAATGGATTTTGCGGCTTTCCTGGATTTGCATGCGGTCCATTTCAGTAAGCGCAGAATTTTGTGCCTGCTCGGGTGTCATGAGCGGCATGATGCGCCCTTTCATTAACATCAACCGCGCAATATCCTGCGGCAACGCTTCATACTCTGCTTCTTCGGCAGTTTCAGCTGTTGTCACTAAATACGACACCGAAATTTCGGGTTTTTCCATGAAAGCGGAAGGGACGAAATTTCTTCTATATGAATCCAAAATGGTTTTCGTCATACCGCCGTTGAAAAACTGGGCAAAGGAATAGCCGACACCCATGCGTCCTGCCTGTAAAGCGCTATTGCCACTCGAACCGAGCAGCCAAGCTTCCGGCAATTGGATATGTGCCGGGGCAGCGATGATTTTATTGTACATATTGTCTTCAGGTGTTTCGTCGTTTACCAGTTTCAGTGCTGTGTCGAATTTCCCGTACATATCGTCGGTCATAGGCCGGCGCCCTTGAGATAAGGCGTAAATGGAACTATGGTCGCCACCTGGTGCACGTTCCACGCCGAAATCGATGCGGCCCGGTGCCAATGCGCTCAATGTCTTGAACACTTCAGCCAGTTTCAAAGGCGAATAATGCATCATCATAACGCCGCCTGTGCCGATTCGGATCTTTTCTGTTTTGGCGCTTGAGTACGCGGCAGTGACTTCGGGAGCCGAGCTGGAAAATGCGTCGGAGCCATGATGTTCCGCCATCCACATCCGGCTGTAGCCCAATTTGTCGGCGAGAACCGCGAGTTCCACCGCTTTTTGTATGGCATCTTCTGCTGTGTTTCCTGTGGTGACAGGGGCTTGGTCCAATACGCTTAATTTCATCTATATAACTTCCTTCCATAACTTGCAGGTTTGCACAGTAAGGAGTATAGCAGTCCGGCATAATGAAATCATTTTTACTGTCTGCAAATATTATTTGCATAATATGACGCGAATGAAAACAGAAGGAAGTTCCTGATACTTTACATTTTTGGAACTGAACTGTCATTCGCTTGTACAAGCAGGTATACTTTTTACTAAGAACAATACAGGAGGGATACATCTTGGGTTTATTCGATAAGATTTTTAAAAAACCGGAAAAAGAAGAAGCGAAGATCAGCGGGATTTCATTGAAGAAAAAAACGGCGAAAATCGTTTTGGAGAAAAAGAAATTGACGGGTGTCACTGCCAGAGTCGGCATTGTCCTCGATATTTCCGGATCCATGAGAAGATTGTATAAGGAAGGCGTCGTACAGGAAGTGGTGGAGCGGGTGCTTGCGGTCGCGAGCCAGTTCGATGATGACGGCGAATTGGATGTCTGGGTCTATGACAATGAATTCTCGCGGTTGCCGGGAGCGACCGAGGCGACATTCATGGGCTACGTGGAAAAAAACATCCTGTCAAATGACAGCGTCCACAAATTCGGCCGCAACGATGAGCCGAAAGTGATGGAAGACGTGATTCGCAAGTACACGCAAGAAGAACCGGGTGATGAGCCGGTGTTTCTTGTGTTCATCAATGACGGCGGATGCAAATCCGGCATCAAGAAATTTGTTGTGGATTCATCGTCCAAGCCGATTTTTTGGCAGTTTGTCGGAATCGGCAACGCGAATTTCGAGGTACTGAAGAGACTCGATACAATGGGCGGCCGCGTGGTCGACAACGCAAACTTCTTCCACCTCGAAGACGTCAGCGAAGTATCCGACGCGGAATTATATGATCAGTTGTTGAATGAATTTCCGATGTGGCTGAAGGAAGCAAAAGACAAGGGGATTTTGCGTTAAACACTGAAATAACTGCTTGCGCCAATCTCAATTACCCAATACATGAAATCCGCCCTGTAATTATCGGGCGGATTTTTTATTTGTTTTTTTAACTGTTTTGGTGTGACTATAGTCCAAACAGGGAAAGCGTTAATGGATAACGAAAGAATTTACTTTCTTCCGCTTGAGCACTGTTTTCCCGGTACATCGGCTACTATATTTTTATTTTTTTCGCAGATATAGTAGGGTGGTTCTCTGGCTTGATTGGAAAAGGAGAATGCAGACATGACTGAAAAACGAGATGAAATCATTTTGCGCGGGCTTCGTGAAAATAATCTGAAGAATATCGATTTGAATATACCGAAAGAAAAGATCAATGTATTTACCGGCTTGTCCGGTTCGGGGAAGAGCTCCGTCGTCTTTGATACGTTGGCGACGGAAAGCAGAAGGCAGATGACGCTGAACTATCCGCTGTACATCCGGCACCAGATGCCGCGGTACGAACGGCCGCATGCCGACTTGATGCAGCACCTCAGCCCGGTGGTCGTCGTGGAGCAGAAACCGGTTCGGGGCAATTCTCGCTCGACGGTCGGCACCTATATGGACATTGATCCGCTGATCCGGCTGTTGTTCTCCCGGATCGGCAGTCCGTCGATCGGCTCGGCAACCGAGTTTTCGAGTGACAGTTCTTTCGGCAACTGCCCGGAATGCAGCGGCTACGGAGAAATCGTTGCGCCGGATATCAACAAACTGATCGATCACACGAAATCGCTGCGGGAATCCGCTGTGAGATTCAAACCGCTGGCGCCGCCGGGCTGGCAGGGCAGATGGATGGTGGACGGCGGATTGTTCGACCCCGATCTCCCCATCAAAGATTACACGAAGGAAAAATACAATATGCTGATTTACGGTCCGCCGGAAGGGGAGCGGGCATTCAGCAAGTATTATTACAAAGTAGGCAATAGGGACATCGAATGGGACGGCATTCTTCCCCGGTTTATTCGCCTGTACATTAACCGGGACCTCACGAAACTGAAAGTAATCTCTCAGGAAGACGTCCTGGCGGTGACGACGCAAGCCCCGTGCCCGACTTGTGAAGGTTCGGGATTGAATCCGAAAGTGCTGGAGTGCAAAATCAACGGCCTCAATATCGCCCATTACGACCGTTTGGAACTGACGGATCTGCTGGTGGAACTGGGGAAAATCCAAGATCCGGTCGGCACATCGATTGCCCAGCAGGCCTATCCGAATGTCAAACAGCTGGTGGACCTGGGGCTGGGCTATTTGAGTCTGGCGCGGAATATGGGGACCTTGTCCGGCGGCGAAGCGCAGCGCGTGAAAATTGCCCGTCACTTGGGCAGCAGTCTGAACAACATCACCTACATTTTTGATGAACCGAGTGCAGGACTGCATCCGGAAGAAATCGAGATGTTGACGCACATGCTGGGAAGTCTGAGAGACAATTACAATACCGTGGTCGTCATCGAACACAATCTGGCCGTCATCAAAACGGCGGATGAAATCATCGAAATGGGGCCGGGCGCGGGCGTGACCGGCGGTGAGGTGGTCTACCAAGGCGCACAGGCAGGCTTAAAGAAAGCGTCCGCCATCACCGATTTGGATCACAAAGTCACCATCAATAAAATCCCGCGACAGGCAGAAAACTGGTTCGGTGTAAAAAATGCTTCAGCCAACAACTTGAAAAACATCAGTGTGGATATTCCGAAAAATGTCCTGGTGTCGGTCTGCGGCGTTTCGGGTTCCGGCAAGAGTTCGTTAATGTTCGGCGCATTTACCGGCAACTATCCCGAAACCATCGCGGTAGGCCAGGGCAGCATCGGAACATCAAGCCGTTCGACACTCGCGACTTATATGGGAATCATGGATGACATTCGGTCGATTCTGGCCAAAGAAACGGGTCAGCCAGTGGGCTTGTTCAGCTTTAATTCGACGGGGGCCTGTCCGGTCTGTGAGGGCAAAGGCGTCACCACGCCGGACGTGGCTTTTGCAGATCCGGTGACCGTCACATGCGAAGCCTGCAGAGGCACGCGCTATTCCGAAGAAGCGCTGTCGCACCGCCACAAAGGCAAAAACATCGTGGAAATTTTGGAACTGTCGATCGATGAAACCAATCAGTATTTAGAAATGCCGAAAATCGTCAAAAAAGTGGATACCTTGAAAGATGTCGGCTTGGGCTACCTGACACTCGGACAGACGACCAGTTCGTTGAGCGGAGGCGAAGTGCAGCGCCTCAAACTGGCCAGCCACCTGAAAAAAGTAGGGCAGATCTATTTGCTGGATGAACCGTCATTGGGGCTGCATACCAAAGACAACGCGCTCCTGCTGGAAGTGTTCCAGGGACTCGTCGACAAAGGCAACTCGGTCATCCTCATCGAGCACAATCTGAACTTTATCGCTGCAAGCGACTGGGTCATCGAAATGGGACCCGGCGGCGGCAAAAGAGGCGGCGAAGTCCTGTTTGAAGGCACGCCGGAACGGATGCTCCAGTCGGAGACCTTGACCGCGAAGTGGCTGCGGGAAGGTGTGGGGCTGAATGTAAAGCCATCCACACTCCCTGCAAGTGAATCGCCTATGAAATCCGAGCGGTTTCATGAAGTGTCCCGTTAATTTATACAACAGAAAAAACACCTCCAGTTCGTCGCTGTGGCCACAGCCGACGTTGGGGGTGTTTTTCTTTTCGCATTTTATTGGGTCACTACACTTAGAGGGCGGATTTTTTACATAGATATTATCTAAACAATATAATCAAAATTAAATATATAATATTCCTTAAATGTAAAATATGTACTTAAATCGCGAACCTGTGCCAAAAACAATTCCGATCATTCAAATATGTTGCCTGAAGAACCATTCAACTCCAGTAACAGGGCAAATTCTTCATGTATTTACCTGTTTTATCATAAACAGTAATAATTGAACGCAACGCGGGTAGATCAGGGACCTGGTGGAAATGTGGCAGCCAACCGTGCTGTCGTATCTGAATTGAGTCGTTTTCTGGAAAACAGAAAAGCTTTCTGCTGCTTTCCATTTATAGAGCTAAGCTGTTATTTCGCCAAACAAGCAGGTATACTTTTAAAATAAGAATCATATAGGGGGGCGTTCGTTTTGGGTTTATTCGATAAGATTTTTAAAAGGTCGGAAAAGAAGAAGTGTAGATAAGCGGGGTTCATAAATCGTTTCGCCGGGAAGCGAAATTCATGAAAATCTAAACTCTTGTTGTGAAAAGGTGATACAGAATTGATTTTACTTCGACGTCTATACCTGAGTGCGACCAGCCTGTCGTGGCTTATACTAACAGCCAGCACAGTAATACTGATTGCATTCAGTACACTCATGCTGCCACTCGTTGAGCCAGCCACTTTTACCAGGTATGGAGATTCATTTTGGTTTACCATGACGACCATCCTGACAGTCGGTTACGGTGACCTTTATCCTACTACTTATAATGGAAGAATATTCACAGTCCTGTTTTTATACATAATCGGTATCGGGCTGTTTGCGTCATTCATCGGAAAGGCAATCGAAAGCCTGACCTTGCGCAGAAGACGCGAAGAAAGGGGTGAGCTGGTGTTTAAAGGAAAAAACCATATTGTCATCATGGACTGGTCACATAAAGCTGAAAATGCGATAGCAGAGATATTAAAGCAAGATGAGCGAACCGAAATTGTTGTAATCGACAAGCTGGAAAAAGCAAAAGAGATCCACCCGAGAATCCATTATATTAAAGGCAACGCCACCCATGGAGAGGTTCTAAGGCAGGCAAATATTCACGAGGCAAGAGCGGTTCTGATTTTTGCAGATGACCAGATTGAGGATCAGATGCTGACTGACGGGAAATCACTGCTGATAGCCACAGCTGTAGAAAGAATGTCTCCGGATGTATATACGACCGTGGAAGTTGAACGGGAAGAACACCTCCAGAATTTTTCGCACATTAAGGTGAATAAGTTTATCTTGTCTAACGGTACGATAGCGAAAATGGCAGTAAACTCAATCTTTTCTGAAGCGAAGTAGGCGTTGGGAAATCGTGTCAGGGCAAAGAAATTCTAAACGATACCGAACATACAAAATAATTTAATGTAATTTTTTTCAAAATGAAATTAGTCATCATCCATAATTCTAAAAGGAGTGTTTTGCTTGAAGAAATTACTGAAAGAATTAACTGAAATAACAGGACCATGTGGATTCGAAGAAGATGTAGCCATCTATATTGCGAATCGCTTAAGAAATTCAGTCGACTCGATCGAAGTCGATAATGCAGGGAACTTGATCGTTTCCAAAAAAGGAAAAAACCTGGGACCGAAAATTTTAGTGGCCGCCCATATGGATGAAGTCGGCTTTATCGTAAAGAAAGTTGAAGAGAATGGATTGCTTCGTTTTGAAAAACTGGGTGGACATGATGATCGTGTTTTATTGTCCCAGCGTGTTCAAATCCGTACTGCCACTGGCCTGCGTACAGGCGTAATCGGAACAATTTCTGCGCATATGGTGAAATTTGATGATCCGTCCAAAGTGAGAAAGCATAACGAATTATACATAGATGTTGGCGCTGCATCGGCGCAGGAAGTAAAAGAGCTGGGCATTGGAATCGGCGATCCGGTTTCGTGGTACCCGAATTTTGATTTCTTAACAGACACGAGAGTTGCAGGAAAAAGCTTTGATGACCGGGCAGGCTGTGCGGTCCTGGTAAAAGCAATGGAAGAATTGGCAGCGGAAGATTTTGACGGAGAATTTGTCGGCATTTTCACAGTCCAGGAAGAAATTGGATTGCGGGGAGCGCGGGTTGCCGGTCATCATTTGACGGGAGATGTGGCGATTGCGCTGGATACCACAGCTGTCAGTGATACGCCGGAAGCGATGATGGATAACACGCTGGCACTTGGTGCAGGAACAGGCATAAAAATGATGGATTTCAGTTTAATCGCCAATAAAAAAATAAGAGAGCAGTTAGTGAAGCTCGCAAATGACCATCAGATCAACTACCAACTTGAAATTTTCCCCGGCATTGGAACAGATGCAGGAGAACTCAGTTTAGCGCATGCAGGAATTCCGACTGGCGTCTTATCCATCCCGTCCCGAAATGCACATTCATCCAATGAAGTGATCGACTTGAGTGATCTGGAAGCTACGAAAGAGCTGCTGAAGGTCTTTGTTCAAAATATGCATTATGCGAAGGATTATAAGTTTAATATTTCACAATAAATCAGTTGGCTGTGTACCAGTCTGCAAAAAAGACATATCATATGTAGCGATAGAGGAAGCAGATAAATTTTAAGGGGTGGCATAATGGACAAATTAGTAGAAGAACAATTGAAAGAGATACTCGATGTGTTCGAGAGTCTCCCCGATTGTAGAATTGAAAAGAGTACAGACGACCGTCTTTTAATCGCCAGTTATAAACCGGTTCCCTGGAGTGGCTCACTCGAAAAGCGGGACACGGAATCAGCGCATAAAATTGGATATATTAATCCGCACAAAGCTGCACTGGGTCTTTACATCGATTTTCCGCATGATTTCCTGGAATTTGAGGAGTTGGAAAAAATCATAGACCCTGAGGCGACGTTGACTTATTATCCGCCCGAAACTAAGGCGACTACAGTGAAAAGCTGGTGGAGATTCCGCTCTGATGATAAATTTGACAGCCTCCACATGGTTCTAAGAAAAACAGAGTTGGCATATTATGATTTTAAAAGAGAAGACTGGATTGAGTTAATGCAACAGATAACCGGAGTTCATAAATGATTGAAAGATATACTCCAAATGAACACAAGTTCCCGTACTTTTCTGCTTGATAGCAGAGGAGTGCGGGAACTTTATATTTTCTGATATTTTGTAGTGTCGCGTCACCGGGAAAGAAACAATTCTAATCGATTTTGACTGCACACGACAAGTTATACTCCATATAAAGCCCCACCCGCTGTACCAACATTGCGGGTGGGGCTTTTCATGTCATTTTAACCAATCGAATATTTAAGACCTGATTTATATTTATGTATAATTCATCATTGTAATGAATATTAATGCATGATAAGATAATTTCAGAAATAAAAAAGGTATTGGCAATTTCTACTAACAGACATCTTAGGGGGAGACATCATGATTGATTTGAAAAAGTTTGGTTGGCCGCTAATTCTTGTGTTGGTGATGGGAATATTCCTGGCTGCTTGTGCAGGCGGAAGCGACGAGAGTGAAAGTTCGGAGGAACCGGGCGCTGAAAATGGCAATGAAGAAACGGCAGGCGGTGATTTGGTACTGGCTGTTTTAGCGGATGCCTCAACTTTGGATCCGCAGGGCACCAGTGATGTTACGTCGTCAGTCGTTCAGGAAAATATATACGAAAACCTCGTTGAGAAAGATGAAAACAACGACATCATCCCCGGTCTTGCGAAAAGCTGGAAGGCAGTGGATGAGTTGACCTGGTCGTTCACATTGAATGAAGGAATCAAATTCCACGACGGTGAAGATTTTAATGCAGAAGCTGTCAAAGCGAATCTGGACCGTATTTTAAACCCGGATTTGGGTTCACCACGCCATAATTTGTTCGCAATGATTACAGACGTGGAAGTTGTCAGTGAATACGAATTGCATATTTCGACTGAATATGCATTTTCTCCATTGCTTTCCCATTTAACGCATAATAGCGTCGGCATGATTTCACCTGCTTTAATTGAACAGGCGAACGCTGATTTTGAGAACGGCGACGATCCATTTGCTGCCGTCTCTGCAAACCCGGCTGGAACCGGTTATTTTAAATTCGATTCATGGGAGCCGGGCCAGATGATTCGCCTCGTGAAAAATGAAGATTATTGGGGTGAACCGGCTCATGTGGATTCTGTTGAATTCCGCGTCGTTCCTGATTCCCAGGTACGCCTGGCAAATCTTGAAACCGGTAACGTCCATATCATTGATCCCGTTCAGCCGAACGAAGTGAGCCGTATTGAAAACGGTGACGCGGCGAGCATCCACCGCCAGGCATCAGCGAGCCTGCTGTATCTTGGTTTCCATACAGAAAAAGAGCCTTTCGACAATCCGCTGGTCCGCCAGGCAATTTCCCATGCAATTGACCATGAATCGATTGTCAGCGGCATCTACGAAGATTTGGCAATTCCGGCAACTGGTCCGCTTGCACCCGGCACTTTCGGTTACTCGGAAGATGTGGAAGGCATCACTTATAATATGGATAAAGCACGAGAACTGATGGCTGAAGCCGGTTATGAAGACGGCTTCTCGACAACCATCTGGACAAGTGACAATCCGCAGCGGCTGTCGATTGCAGTTCTGGTGCAAGAGGCGCTGGCTGACCTGAACATTGATGTGGAAATCCAAAGCATGGAATTCGGGACGTATTTGGATGCCACTGCTGCGGGTGAGCACGATATGCTGATCGACAGCTACTCGAATCCAACCGGAGACGCAGATTATCAAATGTATACCTTGTTCCACTCTTCGCAAAAAGGCGAGTCAGGAAATCTGACGTTTTATGAAAACGCTGAAGTCGACGCCTTGCTGGACGATGCCAGACGTGAAACAGAACCCGAAGAACGGGCAGCCATTTACGCCGAGGCTGCAAACATTTTGACAGAAGAAGCCCCGATGTCCTTCTTGCTCCACCAGGAATTTTTACTTGGTGTTGCAGATAACATCAGCGGTTTTGAAATTAACAGCGCCGGCATTTACAATTTGAAAAACGTACAGATCGGGCAATAATCAAACCTGCTTGGCAGTAGAAGCAATAGACCAATAGAAAACGGTCGCGCCGGAAACAATTTCGTTTCCAGTGCGGCCGTTTTTTTTATTCCATGCAATTTCAACAGGTTTACATTTCCGCTTCCCGGGCAGCCTTCACACTGTTCGGATCGAAAAACTTATCCACCAGATCATAAATGGTGATGAGCTCGTAAAGAATTTTGAACTCCGGCGGGAACAGGGTAGGGTGCAGGGCATCGCTGGTTGATATGCCTTTGCTGTCTTCCCAAAAGAAGTCTGTAATGATTTTTAATTGATGCTGATGCGTTTCGTGGTCGTATTCATTGGAATTCTGCAGGTCGTCGGCAAGCTCCGTAACTGCTTGCATAATAATATTCCGCTCAGCGGGGGACCATTTAATGCTATGGAACGGGATACGGAGTAAAGCATCCAAATGGAACTCCAGATTATGTAAAAAGAGCAATTGCCTTTCCGCCATGCGAAGCTCAGTTTCCCGATCGCGAACCCGGGGGTATAAACTGAATTCATCCCGCTGGTAATGAATTAATGTCTCTGTCTTTCTGATTTCCGTCGTCAGCCGCTTCACAAGATCCCTATCTTCCTGAAGGTTCGCATCACCTTCAAAGAGAATCGTATGGAATGTGTGTTCCAGCATCGTTCCTGCACGTTCACTGATACTCTGGATACTTTTCAGAATATCTGACCTGTAGTTTGGCGGAAAAACGAGCATGTTGACAGCGGTTGACACGAGCAGGCCAATCGTCGTCGTACCTAATCGAATGAAGAAAGAGATCAGGAAATGATCATGGATGACTTCGACCATCGCTACGGCTGTCAAGGTGGCAACGAGTAAGCCGGCATGCAGATTTAACCTGTAACAGACTAAAATGGTTGCCACAGCAGCGAGTGTATAGGTAATCGGGGAATCCCCGAAAAGCGTAATAAAGAAAACGGCAAAGGCAGAACCGATCGCAGATGCCGGGAACCTGACGAGCCCTTTTTGGATCGAATCACGGACAGTCGGTTCAATCGTAACAATTGCCGTGATGACCGCGAAGACAGGCGGCCATCCCATCCAAACACATATAGTCGCTGTTAAAAATATCGCCAGCCCTGTTTTCAGAATGCGGCTGCCATTGAAATGAAAGGATCGCATCGCAGGTGGACCCCCTTTCCTTTATGTAGTATTTCTCCTGAAGTTTAGTATATCACCCATAGTGAACATCCCATTTGACTTTTTTTCTTATCGAAGGCAAAATATTTATTGTTCAGGATTATTGCTCTTGCGGATGTGGCGGAATTGGCAGACGCGCTAGGTTCAGGGTCTAGTGGTGGAGACACCGTGGGGGTTCGAGTCCCTTCATCCGCATCGATCAAGCTCTACAGAAAAAAGGACTGTTGATTATATACTAATCAACAGTCCTTTTTTTGATAGTTATAGTGATTCATATTGTATTGAAAGCCTTATTATTACTGCCATTAAAATACTCATTCTTCTCTATCTTTTAATTTCGTAAAATAATAAATACAACGTAAATGATGTAAATGACGGCTAAAACTGTCCCTTCAATCCTTGAAATCTTATACTGGGTTCTCGCCAGAACCATTACTAAAATGGTTACAAAGATCATCAGCCATACATCCATGAATATCTTCGAATCAACAGTTAAAGGATGGATAGCTGCTGATGTTCCTAATATAAAGAAAATATTAAAAATATTGCTGCCGATAATATTTCCTAAAGCAATCTCCACCTGCTTCTTTAAGGCTGCAGTAATAGAGGTGACTAACTCAGGAAGTGAAGTACCTACAGCAACGATTGTCAAACCGACTAATGTCTCACTCATTCCGAGTGAAAGCGCGATCTGAATGCTGTTTTCTACCACAAGGTTACCACCAAATACGATGGCGGCAAGTCCTCCAATTGTTAAGAACGTGTTTTTCATCTTGGACGTGTTCTCGATATCAGCGGGGTTTTCTTCTATGTTCAGCCGATCTTTCCTTGCCACCTCAAAGACATAGTAAAGAAAAACCGCAAAGAAAAGCAGCAGCATGATGCCTTCCGTTCTTGAAATGATGATGCTGTCCGACGATTGAAGTTGAATATCGCTAATTAAAAGCAGCAACGCCACTGCGCCCAACAAGGCGAATGGAATCTCTTTTCTTATTGTTTCGTTCTGAACCAGCAAAGGGAAAACCAGGGCTGTTACTCCCAAAATGAAAGTGATATTAAAGATGTTGCTGCCGACTACATTCCCGACAGCTACATCACTGTTTCCTTCGAAGGCAGCAATGAAACTGACTGACGCCTCCGGTGCACTTGTACCAAAAGCTACAATCGTTAAGCCAATCAATAAAGGCGAAACCCTCAAGCTCTGCGCTATTTTTGAAGCTCCTTCTACAAAATAATCAGCTCCCTTAATCAAAAGAGCGAATCCTATTAATAAAAATAGATAAGTCATGTGTTGTTCACTTCCTTCATTTCATTTGTCGTTGATATAAGTAACTCTACTCTATTCTACGCTAATATCCTACGCATTATTCAAAAAACCGGAATGATTCGATACTGCGGCAATCTGGAGAATCAATTATATTACGGATTTCTTTTCATTCTATATATTTTAGTGTGAGCCTGGCCAAAACAGGGAACGATAACTAAAGAATTAGCATATGCCAATCGCCTACGGCAAGAGGAGCTGTTTTCCGGAACATCGGCTACTATATTTTTATTTATTCCTTATATATAGTAGGATGGTTCCCTGATTTGATTGAAAAAGGAGATTGTCAACATGACATATAAAAGAGATGAAATCATATTGCGGGGACTTCAAGAAAATAATTTGAAGAATATCGATTTGAATATCCCGAAAGAAAAAATCAACGTTTTTACCGGCCTGTCAGGTTCAGGGAAAAGCTCGGTCGTATTTGATACCTTAGCAACAGAAAGCAGAAGGCAAATGACATTGAACTATCCTCTTTACATCCGGCACCAGATGCCGAGGTATGAAAGGCCGCATGCCGACTTGATGCAGCACTTAAGCCCGGTTGTCGTCGTGGAACAGAAGCCGGTAAGAGGCAATTCGCGTTCGACTGTCGGCACCTACATGGATATTGATCCCCTGATCCGGCTGTTATTCTCCAGAATCGGCAGTCCACCGATCGGCTCAGCCACCGAGTTTTCGAGTGAAAGTTCGTTCGGCAACTGCCCGAAATGCAATGGTTTCGGGGAAGTGGTAACGCCGGACATCTCAAAAATCATCGATGACACGAAATCACTCAGAGAATCCGCAGTGAGATTTAAACCGCTGTCTCCCTCGGGCTGGCAGGGCAGATGGATGGTGGATGGCGGGTTGTTCGATCCCGATATACCCGTTAAAGATTTCACGGAAGAAAAATACAATCTGTTAGTGCATGGGCCACCGGAAGGCGAGCGGGCATTCGGAACTTATTATTTCAAAGAAGGCACTCAGGACATCGAATGGGACGGCATCCTTCCCAGGTTTATTCGCCTGTACATTAACCGGGATCTCTCGAAGCTGAAAAAAACTTCCCAGGAAGATGCGCTGGCGATGACTGCACATACAGCGTGCCCGACCTGCGAAGGTTCCGGATTGAATCCGAAAGTACTGGAATGCAAAATCAATGGCTTGAATATCGCCCATTACGACCAACTGGAACTGATGGACTTGATGGCTGAATTGGGCCAAATAAATGACCCTGTCGGAACATCCATTGCGCAGCAGGCGTACCCGAATGTAAAACAACTGGTTGATTTGGGGCTGGGCTATTTGAGTCTGGCGCGAAAAATGGGTACCTTGTCCGGCGGAGAAGCCCAGCGCGTGAAAATTGCCCGCCATTTGGGCAGCAGTTTGAATAACATCACATATATTTTCGATGAACCGAGTGCGGGGCTTCATTCGGAAGAAATCGAGATGCTGACGCAAATGCTGGAAAGTTTGAGAGACAATTATAATACCGTCGTCGTGATCGAGCACAATCTGGCCGTCATAAAAACAGCGGATGAAATAATCGAGATGGGTCCTGGAGCGGGAGTTGGCGGTGGAGAAGTGATCTATCAGGGTGCACTGGAAGGGCTGAAAAAAGCTTCAGCCATCACCGATTTGGATCACAAAGTCTCCATCAATAAAAATCCGCGAGGAGCGGATAGCTCGTTCTCCATTAAAAATGCCTCTGCCAACAACTTGAAAAATGTCAGTTTGGAAATTCCTGAAAATGTCCTGGTCTCTGTATGCGGCGTTTCAGGTTCCGGCAAGAGTTCATTATTATTTGGCGCATTTACAGACGAATATCCTGAAACCATCGCGGTCAGTCAAGGCAGCATCGGAACTTACAGCCGTTCGACGCTGGCCACCTATATGGGAATCATGGATGACATTCGATCAATCCTGTCAAAAGAAACAGGCCAGCCGGCGGGCTTGTTCAGCTTTAATTCGTCGGGAGCCTGTCCTGTCTGCGAGGGCAAAGGCGTCACTACGCCGGACGTGGCTTTTGCGGATCCTGTAACCGTCACTTGTGAAGCCTGCAGAGGCACGAGGTATTCAGAAGAAGCATTGTCTTATCGCCACAAAGAAAAAAATATTGTGGAAATTTTGGAACTGTCGATCGACGAAACCAATCATTATTTAAAAATGCCGAAAATCGTCAAAAAAGTGGATACCTTAAAAGATGTGGGCTTGGGCTACCTGACGCTCGGACAGACGACAAGTTCGTTGAGCGGGGGCGAAGTGCAGCGACTCAAACTCGCCAGCCACCTGAAAAAAGAAGGGCAGATCTATTTATTGGATGAACCCTCATCCGGCCTGCATACCAAAGACAATGATCATCTATTGGAGGTTTTCCAAAGCCTCGTAAATAAAGGGAATTCTGTCATCATCATCGAGCACAATCTGAACTTTATCGCTGCGAGCGACTGGGTCATCGAAATGGGACCGGGTGGAGGCAAAAAAGGCGGCGAAGTCCTGTTTGAAGGAACACCGGAAGATATGCTCCAGTCGGAAACATTGACGGCGAAGTGGCTGCGAAAAGGTGTGAAGGGGTGAGCTTGCCCCCCTGTGTAAAAACAACTCCAATTTATGTTCCATATATCTACACACCCGCCGTATCCCGACAGCGGGTGTGTTTATTTATTTTATTAGTCTAAATAAATTATGGAGAATGCACGGAAGACAGTAATATCCACTGCTTGCTGCATCCCAATCCAAATAACCGAATGCGACGGTGACAACAGCGTATTATGGAGTTTTGTTAATTTAGATATATAATCGATATATTTTATTTGCAATTTAAAAAAATCTTCAGAATTTATTGACATTAAAAAGGATATAAGTAATACTAAATTTAACAAAGAACATATTCTCATCTTTGAACATATGTTCAAACGGTAAAAAGGAGGCTTGGAATGAATAATGAAAGACTGAGACTGCTAGTGAAAGTTGCCCATCTTTATTATGTAGAAGGTATGATTCAACAAGAAATCGCAACACATTATGGGATTTCTAGAGCTCAAGTTAGTAGATTTTTAACTAGTGCTAGGTCAGAAGGTATTGTGGAAATTACAATTAAAAACCCTTTTAATGATGAAGCTCTATTAGAGAATAAATTAAAAGAGATGTACAGCCTTAAAGATGCGATTGTAGTTGATATTAGTAATGCGGACGATAAAATGGCAGATGTATTAATTGGCAAAGCTGCTGCAGCTTTTTTTGAGAATGTAGTGAGTGAGAAAGATATTATAGGAATAATGGCAGGAAAATCAATAACAGCTTTAGCCAAAGAGGTAAACGATATTACAAAAACTGATATACAATATGTTCCATTAGTAGGCGGTTGGGGATCTGAAGGTACAGAATGGCATTCAAATACTAACACTTTTTTATTTGCTAAAAATTCAAGAAATGCTTACTCAGTTCTTCATGCACCTGCAGTTGTCAGTACTACTACGACTAAAGAATCTTTTCTTAAAGAGCCCGAGATTTTAAATATAATAAGTCTTTATAAAAAGTTAAATATAGCAGTAGTAGGGATAGGACAAATTTCAAATGAAGCAACACATGTTAAATCGACAAACATGTCTATCGAAGATGTTAATGATTTGAAAAATGAAGGGGTAGTAGGAAGTATTGCAACCACTTTTATTGACTCAGAGGGGCAACAAGTTACTACTCCTTACTCCGATAGAATGATAGGAATTAGTGGCGATGAATTGAAAGCGGTTCCATTAGTTGTAGGTATAGCTAGAGGTAACGTTAAAGTTGACGGAATAAGGGCAGCTATAAAAGGGAAATGGATTGACGTTCTGATTACTGATATGAATACAGCAGAACTATTGATCAATACAAAAAATAATAAGGGGGAATCACAATGAGAAAAATTTTAATTTTAATTTTTATGGTGTCATTAATAATTATTGTCAGTGCTTGTGGCGATGGAGATGTTAGTGATGGCGAGGGTGAAAAGAACGTCGCTATACTTACACCCTTTCTATCTTCCGTAACAACTAAACAAATGGTAGATACTCTTGAACAACAAGCTGGGGATAAAGGATGGTCAACTAATGTTATCGATACTAACGGAGACGTTGGAGCATTAGCGTCTCGAATGGAAGATGTAATTTCTTCAAATGTTGACGCTATAATTTTGGTCAGTACTGATCCTAATCAAGTGAAATCACAGATTGATTCAGCTGAAGAGAAAGGAATTCCGGTATTTGGAAGTGATGCAAGTTATATTGAAGGAATGACTTTAAATGCAACAAGTGATAATGCTGAAATGTCTAAATTAATTTCTAATTATCTTATTGAACAAATCGGTGAAGAAGGAAACTTAATTGTTTTTACACACCGTCCACATCCAGGAGTATTAAAAAGAACTGAAGTTCTCGATGAACTTCTTAAAGACTATCCTGATATTAATGTAATTACAGAACAAGAAATTCAAGTTCCTGGACCAATTGAAAACTCTCGACAACAGATGGAAAATTTACTGCTAGCAAATAAGGAGACAGATTCTATCACAGCGGTATGGGCTGGTTGGGATGAACCAGCAATTGGAGCTGCTCAAGCTATTCAAGCCGCCAATCGAGAAGATATTATTGTTACCGGTATCGATGGCAACTCCCAAGCTATCGAAATGATTGAAAATGGCTCTCCAATAAAAGCGACAGTGAAACAAAATTTTGATGGGATGGCTGAAATTGTAATAGAGCAAATGGAAAATGTATTTGACGGCGGAGAAGTCGAGGATACTGAGATGTATGCTCCGGCAGAACTAATCGAAGGAAAGTAAGACTTTCAAAAGGTGGAATTTAAATGAACTTACTTAAATTTGAAGGCATATCTAAAGAATTTGGAAGTGTAAAGGCTTTAAATAATATAACTTTGGAAATTAAATCTGGTGAAGTCCATGCACTTATAGGAGAGAATGGGGCAGGTAAATCCACTCTAATAAAAATTCTTACAGGAGTTTATACGCCTAGTGAAGGACAAATACATTGGGATGGTAATCCTGTAAAGATTGAAAATCCGAAAGAGGCAAAAAATTTAGGAATTGATGTAATCCACCAAGACCGCCAACTAATTTCTTCTTTTAGCGGATTGGAAAATCTATATCTCAATACTATTTATCCTAAAAAATTTTTAGGTGTAGATTGGAATGCCATGAAAAAAGAATCAAGTATATTGTTGGATAAATGGGGGATGGATATCCCCCTTCATAAACAAGTTTCCGAAATGACGCCTTCTGAAAGAACAATGCTTGAGATTGCCCGTTCAATGATGTCCAATTCAAAGGTATTAATATTAGATGAACCTACAGCTTCATTAACTGACAAAGAGTCTGAATTATTATTTCACTTTATCAAGAGACTTCGAAGTGAAGGTGTAGCAATAATCTATATTTCTCATAGATTAGAGGAAGTAATCGACTTAGCAGATAATGTAACAGTTTTAATGAATGGAAATTTAGTAAAGACTCTACATCAAAGTGTTATTACTCAAGAACTACTTATTCATTACATGACTGATGGCCAGACTACTATCAACAAGAAAGAAAAAAATCAACGCCATTTAGGAGAAGTCTTACTAAGTGTTTCCAATCTTAGTACAGTAGATAAGACGGTGAAAGATGTAACTTTTGATTTGCATGAGAGAGAAATCCTCGGAGTTTACGGTTTGGCAGGAGCAGGTAGGACTGAGACTGTTGAAGCAATGTTTGGACTCAGGAAAAAAGAAGCAGGAACTATTAGATTTTTTAATAAAGAAGTTTTGAAACCTAGTCCAGTACATGCAATACAGAATGGTATTGTTTTGATTCCGGAAAATCGGCATGAAGATGCTTTGATTATGGAGAATTCAATTGCGGAAAACATGTCTCTTCCAATTTTAAATACGTTAACTAAGTTTGGGAAATTACAGAAGAACAAAGAAACTCAAATAGTGGAGCGGGAAATGAAAAAATTTCAAGTAAAAGCTGTTAATTCTAGCCAACCCGTTGGGGAATTAAGTGGTGGAAACCAACAAAAAATAGTGTTTGCAAAAGCCTTATTATCGAATCCCTCTGTATACATTTGCGATGAACCTACTCAAGCGGTGGATATCATGACCAGACAACAAATTCATCAATTCCTCGAAACTCAAGTTGAAGATAAAAAAGGGGTTCTTTATATATCTTCTGACTTGCATGAAGTTCTTGAAATAAGTGATCGAATTATTGTTTTTAGTGAAGGTAAGACGGTGGCAAACATAAAAAATGAGAATCTAAAACCTGACAACATACTTGATATTTGCTATAAATTTCAGAAAGAGGTTGTGATGGAATAATGGAGCAAACCGAGAAAACATTACTTGGACGCGACATATTTAATAAAAATATGCTTAGTTCATACGGGACTATTGTAGCTGGAATTTTGATTGTTATTATTTTTAGTATTTTAAGTCCATCATCTTTCGCGACTTTTGATAACTTCATAAATATCACTCGTCAAATTTCTTTATTGGTCATTATAGCAGTTGGAGCTACTTTAGTTATGACGGTAAAAGAATTTGATTTATCTATTGGGGCTATGGCAAGCCTGGGGGGTGTCATTTCCGCAAAACTTGCAGCAGATGGTATGCCTATCACTTTAGCCATATTAATTCCAATTATTATTGGCTTCTTAGTTGGACTCGTAAATGGTTATATCATTACAAAATTCAATGTACTATCATTTGTTACTACTCTCGCAATGGGAACTGTAATAGGAGGATTCACTTTTTGGTTTACAGGAGGTTCGACTATATTTGAGAATATTCCTTCGGAATTTAAATGGATCGGTCAAACAAGTGTTATAGGAATTCCCCTGTTATCAATTGTAATGATTTTAGTAGTAGCATTCTTTTGGTACTTTATGACCCAAATGGTTGTTGGAAGAAGGTTATATGCTATAGGAGGAAACGAAAAAGCCTCTAAAGTATCAGGAATTCCTATAAAACGTTATAAAACTCTGGCATTTGCTTTATGCAGTATGTTAGCAGCACTAACAGGCGCTTTGTTAGCCTCTAGATTAGGCTCTGCGCATCCTACTGGTGGGGACGGTTATTTTTTGAATGCATATGCTGCTGTATTTTTAGGGATGACTATTGTAAGAAGCGGAGTTTCTAATGTTTTTGGTACTTTATTTGGTGCTGCCGTGCTAGGAGTATTAGCGAATGGACTGACTATTTTAGAAATTCCTACATTTATGCAAAATGTCATCACAGGTATTATTATAATTGTTGCGTTAATTCTTCAAAAGATAGGGCGTGAAAATTAATGATTAATTCCGAAAAAGTAAGGAAAAAAGAAAAGTTATTTTTAACTGGATATTTTGTAGCAAGTGATCCAAATCCAGATGCGTCTATTGAATACATTAAAAATGCAATTAACGCTGGAATGGATGCAATAGAAATCGGAATTCCTAGCGCTGATCCGTATCTTGAAGGAGATATCATAAAAAGAGCTCATGAAAGAAAGTATCCCGATTTTAAAGAAACTCAAGATATATATAATTTTTTCGATAAGCTTCGTCCTTATACAGATGGCCCAATTTGGGTAATGGGTTATTACAACGAAGTAATAAATTCAGAACTATATAAACTGTTAGCAGAGCGAAAATTAGTAGATGGTTTTATAGTTCCTGATTTACCTATAAATGAGATGAAATCAATCAGACAAAATATGAAAAAATTTCAAACCGAACTTATTCCTGTTATTAATAATAAAATGAGTGAAGAAGACTTAAATATAGCATTATCTGAAACTAAATTAGTATATTGTCAAATCCATACAGGGAAAACAGGAACCCAAATATCTAATTTCAATGATTTACCTTTCTTCTTTGACAAAATCAAGAGTAAAACAGATGCAAAATTAATGGCGGGTTTTGGAATTAAAAATGCTGACTTAGCACAGAGTGTATGGAAACATGGATTTGAAGGTGTGGTTGTGGGGAGTGAAATAGTAAAATTAGTAGAGATGAACGATATGGAAGGGCTTTCTGAGCTCGTAGAAAGTATTGTTAAATCTAAAGAATTTAAGGGTGTTTAATTATGGAGTATGTAGCAGCTTTTGATTTAGGTACTACTGCAATTAAAGGGATTTTACTAAGTCGTGATGGAGAAATACAAGCAGAGTGTTCAATTGTTATAGAAACTTATTATAGATCAAATAATATAGTTGAGCAGAACCCGGAAGAATGGTGGGAGGCAGTAAAAAAAATAGTTCGAAAATGGTTCGTAGATAAAAAAATTAATCCTGAATCGATAAAAGCAATAACTTTTAGTGGTCAAATGGAAGATGTAATATTAATCGACGAACAATCTGAAACTACGAATGCAGTATTATATGCTGATACCCGTGCCTATAAAGAGGCTGATATAATTAAGGAAGCGTTTCCGGATTTTAAAAAAATTACTGGAAATAATGTTACTTCTTCTTCTCCAATTGCAAAAATGCTTTGGTTAAAAGCTAATAAAAAGCTAAAAGACAATAGTAGATATAACATAGTATTTAGCGCAAAAGATTACATTATATTTAAACTAACAGGATCAATTGTTACTGATAGTGTAACTGGGGCTACTACAGGCATTATGGATTTAAAACGGAGGAAATGGGAGCTGGGTGTTCTTGAAAAGCTAGAAATCGAAGAGTTTATTTTGCCGCGGCTTTTGAATCCGCAAGAGGAAGCTGGAAAACTTTCAGAAGAGGGAGCTAAACAAAGCGGTTTTCTTCCAAACACTCCTGTTTTATGCGGGGCAGGAGATGCAGGAGCAAGTACGTTAGGAGCTGGAGCAACAAATGTAGGAGATTGTTATATGTATCTCGGGACGACTGGTTGGGTAGCAATTTCTTCGGAAAGTACATATTTTCAAGAACAAGGTCTTTTTACTTTAGCGCATGTGGTTCCTGAATTGACTATTACAATCGCTCCCTTATTAAATATAGGAAATGTTCATGCCTGGGCTATGAAAACATTTTTGGGAAATGAGGATTATGATGAGTTTGAAGAAAGTATCCAATCTTCTCCAATAGGGGCAAATGGGTTAATCTTTCTCCCTTACTTAAATGGGGAAAGAGGTCCAATTCAAGACATTAATGCAAAAGGTTCATACTGGGGCATTACTCATAAAACTCAAAAAAATGATTTTACTAGAGCTGCTTTAGAAGGTGTTTCTTACTCTTTGTTTCAAGTGACAAAAATTTTAATGAAAGAAAATAGTTTGAGTTCAATCACTTTAATTGGTGGAGGGGCAAAAAGCAAAGTTTGGTGTCAATTGCTTGCAGATATTTCTAATGTAACAGTTAAAGTACCGAATAATAGCGAATACTTACCTTCAATAGGGATCGGAGCAACAGCTTTCCAATATTTAGGGTGGATAGAAGATTATAAACTATTTATACAACAAAAAATTGAAAATTCTTCCTCCAAGATTTATTATCCTATAAAAAAAAATCATGAAATTTATTCAAATATTTTTAAGCAATATTTAAAGCTTTATCCAGCTATGAAACGTATATACGAATAAGTTTTTTGATGAAAACCGCTCCTCTTGTAAAAATCAACTCTAAACGATTTAAAGTTTATACACTGTTGCGACCGCTACATCAGCATTTGATGAGATTCTTTTTTATGTTATTTGTCCATATAAATATCCAGTATGGGTACTTCTGTAGATATCTTAGGAATTTAAATTAAAAATTGAATCACTATGGATTTACCTGCGTCCGCCATTTCTAAAAGAAATGGCGGGATTTTTGTTTGTTAAATCTAGAAAAATTAAGCAATCGGAACGACTATTGTAAAATAATGTATTAATTTAAATGCAAGTGTACTATGATAAACGGAAAAAGAAATTTAGAAAGGAGAGCTGCAAAATCGAAAAAGTAACAGCATTCATAAAACGCAGGTGGAGATACATATTGGTTGCATTGATCGCGTTGATTATCGGAACAAGTTTTGGCCCTTCGCAGGCTGAAGTGGACGTTTCTTCAGATGAAAATCAAAAAAAGGTTGAAACACTCGAATTGGCGAATAAAGAATTGTCTTCAGAGATCGAAACACTCGAATCGACCAATGAAGAATCCGGGAATAAAATCAAAGAGCTGGAAGCCAAGGTAAAAGAGGCGGAACCATTTTTCTTGCTGGAAGAAAAAGAGAAAGAAGCAAAAGAGGCCGAATTGAAGAAAAAAGAAGATGAAGAAAAAGCCAAGAAAGCTGCAGAAGATGCTGCTGCAAAAGAAAAAGCGGATGCTGAGGCAAAAGCGAAAGCGGATGCTGAGGCAGAAGAGAAAGCCAAAGCTGAAGAAGAAGCGAAAGCAAAGGCCGATGAAGAAGCAAAGGCAAAAGCTGCGAAAGATGCGGAAACGGTCGCACAGAAACAAGCGATCGGAATGGCTGAGAATTATCTCGAGTATACTGCTTTTTCCAAAAGTGGATTGGTTGAACAATTGGTATTTGAAGGATTCAGTAATGCTTACGCTGTAGAACAAATCGAAGCCGACTGGAGAGCACAGACAGTCACAATGGCTAAGAATTATCTCGAGTACACGGCTTTTTCAAGATCCGGATTGATCGAACAATTGGAGTTTGAAGGGTTCAGTAATGCAGACGCTACATTTGCCGTAGATGCAATGGGGTTATAAGAGAAAAATTTTAAAAAGGGGTCAAGGGAAAGATGGAACTCAACTACAAACTCACCGAAGAAGACTATATCGACTTCAATTTATTTCATGCAAAAAATTCAAAGGCGGTAAAGAAACAAGTAACAATGCAACGGGTATTGGTGCCGGTGATGTATATCATACTGGCATTTTTGGGATTAGTTTTTCTGGACATGCCGTTTCTCTTTCTATTTATCCCGTTTCTCCTCATGGGCATCTTATGGTTCATTTTCTATCCGGCATATTTTTACCGTTTGATCAAGCGGAACTCGACCAAGATGATGCGGGAAGGCAAAAATGAAGGCGTGCTGGGGGCTCATAAGATGATTTTTACGGAAGACGGGTTGCGTGAAATCAGTCCGAAAGGCGAGATGTCCATTTCCTGGAGCGGCATCGAAAGTTTCGGCGAAGACCCATCCGGTTTTTACTTATATAACAGCGGAATGTCTGCGCTGATTATTCCGAAAAAAGAACTGGGGAACAGTGAGGAAGTCAGCCGTTTTCTGGATGGGAAGATTAAAAGCATCTGAAATGGAGGAGAAGTGATATGGTCGAACGCAGCGCTATATTTTCAAATGTTCTTCACGCCCTGCTCGGCAATGTGCCGACCAGCTTGCGGGCGTTGGTCATTACGATGGACGAGGGGAAGAAATTCTCACAGTGGACCGCCTATTTCGATGACGAGGCGCATGAAGATGAACTCGAGGCCGTCAGTGTGGCCAATACACAATTTTTCTCTTCTTTTCTGGAAACTGAACTCAATAACACAAACGTCGAAAACATCATTCTCCCCTGGCCTGAACCGTTTCCATGGGTGGGCACAGGTGACATAGAAGGCTATCTGGTCTATCTGCGTTATGAGAAGCCGAAGCACAGCCGGAAGCATTTACTCTGAGCGATCCTCTGCATCAAACACATTTCAATACGTTTCCTCTATTTTTAAAGACGGTTGGTTAATTATGATAAACTGTAGACAGCGTTTGTAATGGACTGTACTCAAACTAATGAAACGGTATAGTTGCAGAATATATAGAGCGATATTGGCTTAAAGTCAGATTAGGGGGAGATTATATGGAAGTTTTCGCGCTTGTGGGGTTCATTTCTGGAATGGCAGGATTTTCTTTCGCAATTGTCGCTTTTACGACAGCGATAAGCAGCATTAAAAATGGAAAAGAACTTGAAAAAAGAGTGGTTGAGCTAGAGGGAAAATTGTAGACGATTTCCCAAGTGACGGACAGTGTTTGTTCAGTATTCCAAAAAATCTATATTCATTCACGACTCAGTTCTTATTGAACTGGGTTATTTTTTTGCAATCAAATTAGGCTGTTTCATTCAGGCAATTATAAAACGCATCCTGTGTCAAACCCGATTTGGTTTATTCGCTATAAATGAATACAAAGAAAAATACACATCGGAACGACAAAGGGTCCCAATCATATTTTCAGTATAATAGTGAGTCGGACACAGGGGGGATTTGGAGTCAGCCGGAAGACTGTATAATATCGTGAAATAGCGGATGCCTGCCAATTATCCTTGTCAGCAATGCCGTCAACTTAAAATCGTCCCGCTAAAAATCGTTTCCTAAGTGCGGATGTGATTTTTTATTTTATATTAAATTTCACCTATCTCTTTTCCAAGCTCCGAAACAGCCATGTAATAAAGAAAAGCAGCAGCACCGAGCTAACAATCAGCGTAACAAGGTTTGGTCCACTTTTTGTATACAGGTCATCTACACTTGTCACTATCAGCCATTCGGGGAATGATGGGTTAAAGGAGTATTGATAAACGGAAAGGGTGTTGTTGAAGATATGAAGCAAAATAGGCGCCAGCAGAGTGCCGGTCTTTAAATACAGCAGTGACGCCACTATTGCGAACAGGAAAGCGCTTAAAATATTGATATGGAAGAGGCTGAAAATCAGGCTGGTTAAACCGACGCCTTTCCATAAACCGAATGTTGCCATCAGCCGATGCATGATCACCCCGCGGAATACGAACTCTTCCGCGATCGGTGCGATAACCGCGATGATGAAACCGGTCGCGGCCAGGTACCACATCTCACCGGGGAGCGGCTGCGACGTAAGCGCGATTTGGACCGAGACAGGGGAAATGGACAGGAGACCGCGCATCATCAGCCAATAGACACTGAAGGAGAATGCCATCATTACCAAGGTGAGCCCGGCTATGGGCAGAAGCCAGCGCGCGATGCCGTGGACGAATAAGGTTTGGCGCAGTTTGATGCCATGCTTTTTGAAATAATAGCTGCAGATCCATACGGGTGGGACGGTATAAAAAACGAGCAGCATGACAATATTGGTAAGAAGTACGTTTCCAGTGGCTTGCAGCAGCAGGGAAATCGACACGATGGCCGTGACAGTCATCAAGCCGAGTACAAACCGTGGCCTCATTTCCTCAAACATTCGTATCGCCGCCTTTCATTGAAGTTAAATAATTAAATATTCTGACTTTATAATATCATGTTGGGAAATGAATTCAGAAATAAAGGAATCGACGATAAACGAGTGAAAATCGGCGATAAACATGAAAAAATCGACGATAAAGCTCTGAGAATCGACGATAAACCACCGGAAATCGACGATAAACCAAAAATTATGTCACTCGGGAAAGCGAAATTCAATTTATGTTAAAATATGTATATAGTTTTATAGATGGGTTGGAGGAATTGATGTGACTGCTAAAACGAAGAAAATCGTTATGAGTCTGATTGGGATATCGGCTTTATTCCTTCTATTAATGACGTGGTTTTATCCTTATTCAGTTTTTGGTATTACGAAAACGTATTCCTATGCACCTGATTCGGTTGTTGTGGAGGGGTATGAGGATGGTTTAGCTGAATTCAATCGTTCTTTTGAAGAGGATCTGGAGGAAATGGGAGCAGCTGGCACAGTTGATCTGACAGTTGACCGGACCCAATATGTGCTGCCGTTGTTTGAACAGGACTGGTTACTGAGCAAGGAGCCGGTAAAGTTTAGTTTGGATGATTTAGATGACATCTTATTCGAAGTAGAAAATGCCAGAACAACTTTACTGGAACTTTCAGCCAGCACAGATTATACAAAAGAAAACAGGCGATATTTAGTGGATAGTATCAAAAGTTTGCTTTGGTTAGAAGAGCAAATTACAGAGATAAAAACAGGTGGAGCACAATCAAGAAAAACGCTCCGTATTCAATTTAATAATCTTCACATGAGTTTTTTGAACAACTTTATGATGTTTAGGATTTTTTATGAAAGGTCAGGAGAGGAATAGTTTTCATTTTAACTGAATCCGTCTGCCGATATGAGGGGGAGACCGCGTGGGAGTCGCAAGATGGTTGTTGGCTATGGTTGTTGGCTATGGTCGTTTTATTGGCTGCTGCTGGCTGCAAGAAAACAAAAAAGATGACCCCGGCACAATACCGAAGTCATCACATCGCATCCTGGCTGCAGGATCTATTCTATTGAACTGACTCCTGTATGGAGCAAAGTTCTTTTTTTCGGCCATTTTATTTTTAACAGCCTTGTTTATTAAACGCCTTCGTATTCTGCATCGACTTCTTTGGTAGGGCGATGTCTGATGATTTGTGCGGCGTACCATAACACTACGGCTAACGTGATGACCGAGCCGATGATCGCTGAAATATAGTAGTCCATATTCAAACCTTCAGGTGCATAAAAAATGTACATGGAAACGACGCCTGTCATGAAGATTGCCGGCACGCCGCTGATCCAGTGGAACTTGAAGTTTTTCAACAGATACATCGTCGCTGTCCAAAGCATGAACGTTGCGACGACCTGGTTGGTCCAGCCGACGTAACGCCATAAGAACGTATAGTCGATGGTGGCCATATAAAAAGTCGGGATGGCCAACGGGATAGTGATCAACAGGATCTTCACTTTTCCGTCTGTATTAAAGAACTTCGACAAAAGATCAGCTAAAATCATTCGGGAAGAGCGAAGGGCTGTATCCCCTGTAGTGATTGGCAGGATGATGACGCCGAAAATCGCCAGGATACCGCCCAATGTGCCAAGCAGGGAAATTGAAATTTCGTTGACGACTCCTGAAGGGCCACCAGCCGCGAGTGCTGCGCCAAGACCATCCGTCCCGTTGAAGAACGTCATACCGGCAGCTGCCCAAATCAACGCTATGACACCTTCGATAATCATTGCGCCATAGAAAATTCTGCGGCCATCCGTTTCTTTTTTCATTGTGCGGGCAATAATCGGGCTCTGTGTACAATGAAAGCCTGAAATCGCTCCGCATGAAACAGTGACCATCAATAGCGGCCAGATTGGCAGGTCAGCCGGATGAAGATTACTGAACGTCAAGTTGGGCATCGGTTTTCCTGAGAACACCAACGCTACTGCCACAGCAACAGCCATGAATAGCAAGATCCCGCCTAATAATGGATAAATACGGCCGATAATCCGGTTGATCGGCAAAATTGTAGCGATAATAAAATAACCAAAAATAAGTGCTAAAGCCACGATAAAGCTAATGGGCGTAATTTGAGCAATCAATTGAGCCGGTCCCGCCGTAAAAGCGGCCGCCACCAACAGCATCAATACTAAAGATAATCCGTTAATAAAAACTTTGGCGTTTTTTCCTAAATAACGACCGACCAGTGTAGGGAATTGCGCGCCACCATGCCGCATCGACAGCATACCGGAAAAGTAATCGTGAACGGCTCCCGCAAAAATACAGCCGACCACAATCCAGATAAAGGCTACAGGACCATACAAAGCACCAGCCACAGCTCCGTAAATCGGGCCGAGTCCTGCGATGTTCAGCAATTGAATCAAATTCCCTTTCCACCAGCTCATCGGTACAAAATCAATATCATCTTTCTGGGCATAAGCAGGAGTGAGTGTTTGATCGTCGACTCCGAATACCTTTTCAACAAACTTCGAATAAAAGACATAACCTAAAATCAATAATGCCAGTGCAACGAAAAATGTAACCATATGTACCCTCCTCCTCTGTTATGCGATATATCGTATACAAATAATAACACCTTTTAAGAATAATGAAAGATAATATTTTGAAAAAATTAAATTTTCTTTTTATTATTTCTAGGAAGGAGGGAGAAGTTATTCAAATAGTCAAATGTAAGCGCATTCATTGATTTTATGAAATTTTGTTTGTCATTATTCATATGAGTGATATGTAAATCGCTTTCATTTTATTATTTTAATATACAAGATTTATCGCCCAGTTAAGGCACGTTAGAAGTGGTTGGATCAAAATTAAGGCGTGAAATAGCAGCTGCATTTGGCAAACTCATCCGGCTGTTTGCAACACTTGTCATCCATTCGACAAGATTAAATCTGCGGCAAAAGGGAAAGTCCCAACGCGGATGTGGATCCTGCTGAAAAAAGCCTCAGCGAACTGGATTCCGCCTACCGGGCCGAATGGGTTTCGATCAGCTATCCGCAAACCCATCGGGAAATCGAAGAAAATGAAAACTGGAATAATTAATAGACACCGTGTCCGCCCTTGTGGCAGGTGCGGTTTTTTTGAGTAGTTCAGCCCAAATAAAAATGGCCAGCAAATCAGGATGCGATTTGCTGGCCGTTTTCGTTTGGGCAAAGGAAAAAGTTAGGGTGTCCGGTTATTATCTGTATTCGTTAATTTATTGTTTTCATCCGGATTCCGCGCATTGTCTTTCATTGATTGGTTTTTTTGCTCCTGTTGATTGAAGTCTTGTTTTTCAGAAGTCTCCTGATTTTTTTCTTCAATGAGTTCCTTCATTTTTTGAATGTTTGTTTCTTTTTCGGTTGATTTGTCTTCGCTCATCATAATCGCCCTTTCCTGCTCGTTTTTTATTATTTTCCCAAAAAGAATCGAAGATAAACGCTGCAGGAAAGCGAAAGGATAAAGCAGTTGCTCTGCTAGAGAGTTGTGAAGATGTTTAAGGCAGAATTCAGCGGGTAGCCTAATTATATAGATTTAATAATACAAATTTGACAATTTGGTTACTAATAAGACGAAGGAGGAGAAAAACTTATGGAAAGAACTGTAGTTGGAGGAGTATTTAGAAGTTCAGAAGAGGCATTAAGTGCTATCGAGCGGTTAAGAGATATTGGATTTGATCCTAATGACATTTCAGTTATGGCAAAGGATAAAGATAAAGTTGACGAAATCGAAGAGCATACTGATGCAGACGTAATTGATGAAAGTTCAAAACGAGGCAGCAATGCTGGTAGAGGACTTGGAATTGGCGCAGGATCTGGAGGCGTTTTAGGTGGTATTGCCGGTCTGATCGCTGAAGTGGGCTTATTGACAATACCGGGGATTGGTGTTCTTGCAGCAGCTGGCCCGTTAGCCACCACCTTGAGTGGTGCAGCCATTGGAGCAACTGGAGGCGGACTTGTCGGGGCATTAACAGGTGCCGGAATTCCGAAAGAAAATGCTAAAGAATATGAGAAGTATTTGAAAGAAGGCAACATTCTCTTATTGGTGGATATTGATGAAAAGCAGCGTGAAGAGATTCAGCGGATTTTTTCTGATTCCCATTCTGTAACTACGGATGTTTATACTGTAGATACGAAATAATAGTGAAAATCATTTAAAAAGAAAAATTTCAGAAAATCGAAGCAATATGGTATTACATTGAATAGTGGAGTGAAAGGCCCCTTTAGAAAAGCCGGCTTCTCTATTACTATCTCAGGAGGCGATTTACATCATGAAGAAACAAATTATTCCCTACGCAGTAGTGGCAACTTTGACCTTTAGCTCTGCAACTATGACTGCGCAAGCAATTGAACCGGATGAAGCCAGTGCGAATTTCCCCACAGTTGTTGATTGGTCTGAAACTGATTGGAACATCTATTTGGAAGAGAATTTCGGTACAACCTTAGATGATTATGATACAGTGACAGAACTCGAAGCGGATATAGGCCCTCCGGTGAATTTATCCACATTGGGTAATGCAGACCTGTCTGATCCGAACGTTTTGGACATTATGGAACGATATAATTTGACCGCGGAAGAACTCATTTTGTTCTTGGATGCTTATGATAATGTCGAGGATATATATTTCCTTGGAGATTTAGAGGGTGCGCTGGAAGAAGAAGGCTTTGAAGTTGTAGATGTAGATGAACCTGCAACAGATGAAGACCAGGATCAAGGTGCTGACGAACCTGCAACAGATGAAGACCAGGATCAAGGTACAGACGAACCGGCAACAGATGAAGACCAGGACCAAGGTACTGATGAACCTGCAACAGATGAAGACCAGGACCAAGGTACTGATGAACCTGCAACAGATGAAGAACCGGAATATGCTTTTGACATGTCCCAGCTTGAAGAAGTTTATTTAACACCTCTCGGTTGGACACTGGATGAATTTTCTGGCTATGTGGAAGATAACTACGATATGTCTTTAACTGATTTTGAGTCGTTTGAAGAGCTTGAAAATACTGTTGGGCCTGTTCTGAACGATGAAAGACTGCAAGATATTCTTGATTCGTATGGACTAACGCCCGAAGAATATCGTGAATTATTGGCTGATTACGGAGAAACACCTGAAGATTACAATTTTGTTTATGAATTAGAAGAAGCTCTTGATTATTATACGAGTGAAGAAGCGGCTAATGCAGATACCGAAACAGGGGGAGAAATGCCGGAAACTGCTACTGATTCTCTATTGATGACATTAGTGGGAGTTGGAGCTGCAGCAGCCGGAGCCTTTATGCTTTACCGCAGAAGACCACAAGGTGAAAGATAATGAAACCCATGAAAAACGGGAAGGGGAAAGAGCGATCTTTCCTCATTTCGTTTCTCTCGATTATATTGATTGCAGCAGGGCTATTCATGGCTGCCAATTATTCTTATGAATGGGCAAGAGGTTATATGGCTGTTGAGCAGATGGAAGTCGAAGAAGCAGATGCTTCATCGACGGTTAAAAAAATGTCGGGCGAACCAAGACAATATCCCGAATATAAGTCGCGACCTGAAATGGACGAAGAGTTTGGAACATTAACCATTCCAAAATTGGAGGTCTCAATTCCGATTTTCGAAGGGACAGATCCAGACCAGTTAGCAAAAGGGATTGGCCATTTTGCGAATAGCGTATTGCCTGGAGAAGACAATAATAGCGTTCTCTCTGGACACCGTGATACAGTATTCCGCCAATTGGGTGAAATCGGTGAAAATGATTTACTGATTGTCACAACTTCAGCAGGTGAGTTTACTTATCGTGTCCAAAAAGTCCGGATAGTTGATGAAGATGACCGGACCGTCATTGTCCCGAAACCCCGAGCGACTTTGACTGTAACCACCTGTTATCCATTCAATTTTGTGGGGAGCGCTCCGGAACGGTATGTGCTTGTAGCAGAATTGATTGATATGGAATAAAAAGCGTCATTGTGTCAGATACGATTCCGTTTTTTCTAAAATAATGCATGAAGAAACCTCTCATATCTAAAATTGGAGAGGTTTCTTCATGCATTTTTATATTTTGGAATTAAAGTTATAATGGAAGCGAAGGCATTCTTTCGGGGAGGGAAAAAGATGGATATCAGCATTATAGTAGCGATATTCGTAATTTTCTTAGGTGCGCTGGGCGGCGGATATTATATGAAGGATAAGGGGAAGAAATGAAGTTTGTGTTAAGCGTGGAGCATTTGAGAAATGGCATCGAGGGTTTTATTACTTACCAAAAATAGAAAGCAGGCGATAAAAATATGAAATCCTATATTGTCCGAATCGAGCTTGAACACTCCAATCCACTGATTTGGCGCAAGGTGATCATGCCAGCGGGGGCAACTTTCAATATGCTCCATGACATTGTGCAGCAAGTCAGCAATTTTCAGAGCGGCTATCCTTATGAGGCTTATCATCTGTTCGAATTTGATTTGGCGGAAGATGGAATCCGGGTGACGAACGACGATGAAGCCTATCAGGAACATCAGTATTATAAGAAGAATAAAAAAGAGTTCGCTGAAAGACTGAAGAATATGGAGCCGAAGTATAAGAAGTTTGAAGAGGCATATCAGGAGCGGCTGAAAGCAGTCGTCCGTAAGCCTTCCGGCATTAAGATTGATGAATTTCTTGAGAAGCACGGGGAGCTCGTCTATAACTACGACTTCGGAGACAGCTGGCAGTTCCGCATCAAGCTCGAAGCAATCGTCGACGACTATTATTTCGGTTTCCCGACGCTGCTTGACGGCACAGAAACGGCACCACCGGAAGACGTGGGAGGCATTCCCGGGTTTTATGAATTCCTTAAAATTTACCGGAATCCAAAGCATCCCGAGCATAAAGAGACAAAGGTGTGGGCGGATAGCCAAAATTTCAGGGAGTATGACCCTGCTTGGATCAACGACGCGCTGAAAAGCCGGATGTATAAGAAGACGGAATGGAATAAGATTCATCATGAGAATTTTCGGGTAATTGAGGATAAGTATCGGAAGGGATGAGCCGTTTTCGATTCCAGGTATTTATCGACCGTAAATACGATCGCACACAAATATGGATAAGGAAAAGAGGTTGGAAAAATGGATGTGAAATTTCCTATTGGACAATTACAGGTTCCTGACAATGTGAAAGCTGAGCACGTCCAGGAGTGGCTCGACAAAATCGCAAGCTACTCGATGCGGCTTAGGGAAAATGTGGATTCATTGAGTGATGAGCAATTGGGCAAGAAGTACAGGGAAGGCAGCTGGACCGTCCGCCAGCTGGTGCACCACATTGCGGATTCGCAACTCAATATGTATCAGCGGCTGAAACTGGCTTTGACGGATGACAATCCGACGGTTCCCGGTTTCGACCAGGAGGAATGGGCGGCGCTTCCTGACAATGAATTACCGGTGGAAAGTTCAATCCGGATACTGGAGGGGCTGAACGAACGAATTGTCATACTCGGGCAGCGTTTGGCTGAAGAGCAATTGGACCGCGTGTTCACCCACGAAACCAACGGCGAAATCAGCGTCGCAACAAAGCTGGCAAAACTGTGCTGGCACGAAGAACATCATTTGGCGCATATTAAGATTGCTTTAGAGAATTGACTCCCTATAAAGACACAGCTGCAGCAACTGCGGCTGTGTCTTTTTCATTTATTTTACAGAATTTTGCAGGAAACAGTTTGGCTGCAAAGGCAATTCGGGAAGAGATAAGGAAGGAGAATCTGTATGAATTATTGAGAAGTTGCCGGTGTCGCTCTTGTTTAAATAAAAAATTTCCTCGAGAGGATGGCTTCACTATGAATGAAAACACATTGAAGAAAACAAAAGTTTTCGCGATATTAAACCTGGTATTTTATTTTCTGACGCTCGGCGTAAATTACCTCGGATCGTCAGGGTTCTTTAATGGTATGAGCCAGAGAGATATCTCGGATAAATACATGACGCTCATCTCGCCGGCCCCTTTTACGTTTTCGATATGGGGTGTCATTTACAGTTTGCTGCTGATTACGCTGATTTATTTATTTGTAAAAAGGAAAGATAGAAATGTCAGCAGGCTGGTCCTATTGGTTTCGCCTTTAATTATCGCGAGCTCGGTATTCAATATGGCGTGGATCGTTACATTTTCCTATGAATGGATGGGCATATCAACACTGCTGATTTTGGCCATGTTAGTCTCGTTACTGATCATCGTGGAACGAATTTATAAAAATCGCTTTGACTTTCCTTCGACTCTTGCAGGGCTCAGTTTTACGCTATATGGTTCGTGGGTCTTCATCGCCACAATCGTTAATATTTCGGTGTTTTTAGTGCAACTGGAATGGGACGGATTCGGGCTTTCCGATTCCATCTGGACCATAATCGTATTGGGGATTGCGATCGCTTTTGTCCTCTTTTACCTGTCTCTTTATAAAAATGCCGCCTTTCCGATTCCGATCGCATGGGCTTTCTTCGGAATCTATAGTGCATACGCCAGCGGAAGCCTCGATCCTGCCATGTCTACGGCCATTCAAGGCATTCTATTAGCGGGAATCGGGATCTTTCTGATTGCTGTAGTATGGACATTTATTAAAAATAGGAATGCTCTTTTTCCGAAATACAGGGTTTAAATATTTAAAGTCTGGCACGGAAATTAAGGGCATGTCGCCACGATTTTAGAACGGCACATCCAAATGGCAATGCTTTTTGTCCGCAGTAAAGACGGCATCAGCAACAATCCGAAAGAATGGTCTTCATTTGCAGGTTGTGTAAAGATTCCATGTTCTAAAAGGATTTATCGAAGCTGGAATGAAAAAGCATAGTGAATCTCAAGAGAAAGACAGAGAACCATTTCTGTCTTTTTTTTTGTAGATTTTTTACGAATGCTTTTTGAAATATAAATCAATGTAGAGGTGAAGAATAGTATTGAACAAATTAATTACTGGTCAATCAAAAGTTGTATAGAGTGAAAGTAACTGGTCAGGTAAAGTGAAAGGAGGAGAAGGGGGAGAGGTTCGTTGTGATTAAAGGTCTTTATGAAACACACTTGCCAGTTAGCAATTTAAGTAATTCAATTGAATTCTACAAAGGATTAGGATTGGAGTTCGATCATCAAGTTGAAGACAATTTAGCTTTTCTTTGGATTGAAAAGGACAAAAGTTGGTTAGGTCTATGGAAAACTGAAAAAGTGGAAGTAGAGTATCATCCGTCCATAAGACACCTCGCCTTTGAAGTATCAATTGAAGGAATGAAAAATTCTGTAAAATGGTTAAAGGACCGGGGCTATGAACCGAGAAAGGCATTTGGCTTTGAACCAACGGAGCCTTTTGTAATGCCGAACAATGATTATGCCCATGCTAAAATCCATTTTAATGATCCAGATGGCAATAGCCTGGAGTTTATCTGTAAATTAGAAAATCCCAATAAGATCAAGGAGAGAATGTATTTTAGTGAATGGGAACGGTTGCACCATAGTTTATAAAAATATAACAAGATGTTTGAAAACAACAGTTACCATAGCGGATAAAAGTGTATTGGCTGATATTAGCCAACATTGGTTTTTAGGACATTATTTACAAGAACGGACTTCAAATAGAGCAGTTTTTCTTCTTGAAAAAGATGTGATCCATACATACGTACCTTATTTACTTTTACCGTACAATAAATCACTTAAAGTTATTGAGCCATTAAGTCTTAAGAAAAGACTTGTTGAAGTTCTGTCGGAATTAATAAAATTTCATGAAGATTGATGACTTCCCTGACGCTAACTGTCAGGGAAGGTTTTATATAATAATTGTATCAACTGCGAATGGAGTGTTAGGGGATGCAAACAAAAAAAGTTTTTCTTTATGTATTTAATACAATGTCGGACTGGGAATATGGGTATTTAATCGCTGAACTAAATTCAGGAAGATACTTCAAAAAAGATTCCCCACCTTTAAAAGTGATTACAGTAGGAGCCAATAAAGAACTGATTACAACGATGGGAGGATTGAGCATAAAACCCGATCTTTCCCTTGATGAATGTGCGCTTGAAAGTGAAGACCTTTTAATTTTACCGGGAGGGACGACTTGGAACGAGGAAATTCATCAACCGGTCCTGGAAAGAATCGGCCAAGCATTGGAGCTTGGCACGATTGTTGCTGCAATTTGTGGTGCAATTGAAGCCCTTGCGAATAGGGGATACTTGGATACGAGAAGACATACAAGTAATAACTTGGAATATACTAAAATGGTTTGCCCTGATTACAAAGGGGAAAAGTTCCATGAGATGGGACCTGCAGTATCTGATGCGAATTTAGTTACTGCATCAGGAATAGCCCCTCTGGAATTTGCAGTTGAGGTACTGAAAAAAATGGATGTATTTGCACCAGACACCTTACATTCATGGTACAACCTGAATAAGACGCATCAACCCGAACACTTCTACCAGTTAATGAATTCAATAAATTAATGAAGGAACTGAAAAGCTCAACTTCTCTATTTTGATCAGTAGAGAAGCTGGGCTTTTTAAATTGGAATTTTCATGAGGCTCCCTCTGCAAGAAGTGAAATATTTTCAGTCACAAAATGGACTTAGATTATTATTTGAAAATAATGGTATTATTGGAATGATTATTTCCATTTATCCCACTAACTTTATAGGAGTGTGACTATGTCCGTAGAATCCATGATTTCGTTAAGCAGTTCATCTTTGTTTTTTTCTTTTATCCTTTTACTGATTGCGATTGTGCCATTCGGAGTGGCTGTGAAATCCCGCAAGCAGGTCGCTGTTAAAATCGCCTTGACCATGACTGTCATCGGCTTTTTAGCGCAACTGAATTATTTCATCCTTCGGTGGGTGGCTTCCGGCCATGCACCCGTCAGCAATCTCAATGAATTCCTGACGTTCTTCGGCATCATGCTGATTGGCAGCTTTTTGGTCTTTTACTTCTTGTACCGCCAGCCGGTCGTTGGACTGTTTTTGCTGCCGGTAGCGATTTTGATCATCGCCTATGCCAGTATGTTCGCCAATGATGTATCGCCTTTGATACCAGCGCTGCAAAGCCACTGGCTCACGATCCATGTCATTACGGTTGCCACTGCAAGTGCCGTGCTGTCAGTGTCATTTGTAACTGGGCTCATTTATTTATTGAAGCATATCGATACTGCACAAAAAGGGAAAAGTTCGTTCTTTTTGGAGCTGGTTATGTATTTCCTGGTGGTGGTTGTCGGTTTTATTCTTATTACTTCGGCTTTCCGGCTCACCGATTACAGCGCAAGCTATCAATTTGAAAACCAGCAGGGGGAAGTTCAAGTTTATGACTATGCTATGCCGGCCATTGTTGTGCCGATTGACGCAGAGCCTGTTACTGAAACTGCTGGAAGTTACGAGCCGGCGACTCATTATGCCGGTCTTTTCGAAATTCCAAACAGCATCGAGACTGCAAAGCTGAACTCGGTTCTTTGGTCTTTCCTGATGGGTTCTGTCTTGTATTTACTGATCAGACTAATCACACGCAATAAAATTGCACAGCTACTGCAGCCGTTCACAAACAAAGTCAATTTGTCCCTAATGGATGAAATTTCTTATCGTTCGGTCGTCATCGGTTTCCCATTATTTGCGCTCGGCGGATTGTTCTTTGCGATGATCTGGGCGCAGATTGCCTGGAGCCGTTTCTGGGGCTGGGATCCGAAGGAAGTATGGGCGCTGATCACATTCCTCTTTTATGCGGCTTTTCTTCATCTGCGCATCGGCAAAGAATGGACAGGTGAAAAGACTGCCTGGCTTGCCATCATCGGCTTTGGAACAATTATTTTCAATCAGATTTTTGTGAACTTAGTCATTGCCGGTCTTCATTCGTATGCATGATTAATCCATGAAATCTAACGAATTTTAAAAGCGCTTATTTTAATGAAAAAGAATAGAATTCAAAAAGGCCGAAACGAATTAGATTATTCGTTTCGGCCTTTTTTTGATTAAGCAATAGACTCTACTCAACTCCATTGCTTTTGTTCTCTACCAATGGAAGAGTTGTTTGAGTTTTCAATCATGTAAGAGTAATCTTTAACTAGAAACGAAAGGAGCGCAAATAGATGAAAACAGAAATACCGGAAGTGACGTTGAACGACGGCACCAAGTTGCCGGTTATCGGACTCGGTACATACGGCCTTTGGGGCAATGCAGGGGCGAACGCGGTCGCCAGCGGAATCAATGCTGGCAACCGCCTGATCGACACGGCGTATAATTACGAGAACGAAGGCGCGGTCGGGGAAGGCATCAAGCGCAGCGGCGTTTCCCGGGAAGATTTGTGGGTGACCTCCAAGCTGCCGGGCCGTTACCATACATACGACAAAGCGATGGTGGCAATTCAGGAATCGCTGTACCGCTCCAATCTGGATTATTTTGATGTCTATTTGATTCACTGGCCGATGCCGAATGAAAACTTATATGTGGAAGCGTGGCAGGCTTTGATTGATGCGAAGAAATGGGGCCTTGTCCGGTCGATCGGTGTCAGCAATTTCCTGCCGGAGCACCTGGAGCGCATTATTCAGGAGACCGGCGTAACGCCGAGTGTGAATCAGGTGGAATTGCATCCGTTCTTTAACCAGGAAGAGCAGCGGAGCGTGCACGCGAAACTCAATATCCAAACCGAGTCGTGGAGCCCGATTGCCAAAGCGGCAGATATTATGGCGAATGAAACGATCAGCAAGATTGCCGAGAACCACCATAAAACGATTGCCCAAGTGATACTGCGATGGCAATACCAGATTGGTTCGGTGTCAATTCCGCGATCGACGTCTCCTCAGCGGCAGCGGGAAAATCTGCAAATTTTCGATTTTAGCTTGAGCGATGCTGAAATGACTGCGATTGCCGGGTTGTCCCGTCCGGATGGCAGGTTGTTTGATATGGATCCGGCTACGCATGAGGAGTTTTGATATGGGGAGTGGCTGCTTACGTAGAAGAGGTTTATTCCATTAAGTTTGATTAGTGCAGTTGGAGAACCGCCGGCGGGAGTTATTCCTGTTGGCAGCGCTTGTATTTTATTGAATGATAATAAATTATTTAGTAATTATGTCACCCGCAGTGAAGCGTAATTCAGAACACAGGTTTATTGCCGAAGATAAAAAGTGTTTTTCAAATAGGAGCACTTTAGTTTATCGAGCTATGTTAGGATAGGCGAAACACCAAGACTATTTAAGAACTCCTGGCAAAATGTAAATGAAAGGTGGCTTCAATACAGGAAAGAGATAATATTAAATTTACTATAAAAACCCATCTGAGAGAGCAGGGCGAATTATGAAATCATACATCATCCGAGTCGAACTGGAACACTCCGATCCACTGATTTGGCGCAAGGTGATCATGCCGGCGGGGGCTACTTTCAATATGCTCCATGACATTGTGCAGCAGGTCAGCAATTTTCAGAGCGGCTATCCTTATGAGGCCTATCATCTGTTCGAATTTGACTTGGCGGAAGATGGCATCCGAGTGACGAACGATGAGGAAGCATACCAGGAACATCAGTATTATAAGAAGAATAAAAAAGAGTTCGCAGGAAGACTGAAGAACATGAAGCTGAAGTATAAGGAATTTGAAGAGGCGTATCAGGAGCGGCTGAAGGCAATCGTGCGTAAGCCTTCAGGCATTAAGATTGATGAGTTTTTGGAGAAGCACGGGGAGATCGTCTACAATTACGACTTCGGAGACGGCTGGCAGTTCCGCATCAAGCTCGAAGCAATCGTCGACGATTATTATTTCGGTTTCCCGACGCTGCTTGACGGCGCAGAAACTGCCCCTCCGGAAGACGTGGGCGGCATTCCTGGATTTTATGAATTCCTGAAAGTATATCGGAATCCAAAGCATCCTGAGTATAAAGAGACAAAAGTGTGGGCGGAAAGCCAATATTTCAGGGAGTATGATCCTGCTTGGATCAATGACATACTGAAAAGTCGGATGTATAAGAAGACGGAGTGGGATAAGATTGATCATGAAAATTATCGGGTGATTGAGGATAAGTATCGGGAAGGTTAAGGGTTATTTACGACTGATTAGATATAGAAGAAAATAGTATTTATCAAAACCGTCGCCGGAAGCTATTCGAGCGACGGTTTTATTTTTGAAAGAAACCCTATGATCAGTTCTCTAAAATTAATATTAGTTAACTCGTTTCCTGAATTAACTAAACTCAATCATTCTAACTGGAAAATTTATGTATTTCAGATTACTGTTTTATGGTACGATTTACTTACATGTAATAGTTAGAAATTTTAATTAATAGTTAAAAAGAGCTCCGAACTAAAAGGTGTGAAATCTTTATAAAAAATACTTAGTTGTTGGCTGAGAGTTATTTGAAGAATTTAAGAGTTAACTAAAGGGGGAAGAAATATGAAAATTACAATGAAAATGAGTCAAGAAGCTTATCCGGTAGCAAAGAGAGTGTATTCGGGACAATTGACGAGGGACGACGGAAAAAGTGAAATTAATCGCGTCACTGGTATGAATGAAGGATCCGCTCAAGCATATATTACGATTTTCTTAGGCATGATGAACGGACAAGAATACAAGCGGGCATTTAATAATGAAACAAATAGATTTTTATTTGAAAGTATCCGCAAAGATTTTGGAGAGAAATATTACGTAAACGCATTAACTGCCGCCCAAAAGCATATCAATTATTATGGCACCTTGGGAAAAGGAAATTTAATCGGACTTCAAAGAATTGTAGATGAATTAAAATATTAATAGTAAAAATTGCTGAGAAGCAGTACCAGAATTATATATAGAAAGCGAGACAAATAAATTATGAAATTTACTGAAGGATTTGGGATGGGACTGGAGATGCTCTGGAATATTGTGCTTGCAAATCCTTTCTTGATTGGAATACTGGCGTTTTTCTTTACTGGTACTGGGCTGCTGGGATTTCACAAAAAGACAATGAGGCACAACAAACTGAAAAAATCCGGCATCTTGAACGTAGATGAAATGACGGGGAGAGAATTTGAAGAATATCTCCGGATTTTATTTCGTGAGAGAGGATACCAGGTACAGTTGACACCGACTACCGGCGACTTTGGGGCTGACCTCATCTTATCGGCCAAAAATCAAAAGGTTGTCGTACAGGCAAAACGCTATAAAAAGAATGTGGGGTTAAAGGCCGTCCAGGAAGTCTCGACTGCCAAAAGCCATTTTAACGCAGATGAATGCTGGGTAGTCACGAACAGCTACTATACTGAGCCTGCTAAAAAATTAGCTGCGTCCAACCGGGTGCGATTGGTAGATCGTGAATTGTTGATGAAGTGGATGTTCGAAATGAAGAAGAGCGATGAGGCGAAAAGCGCGGCTGTGGAATGATTGTGTTTTAGCAATTACTAACGAATGGAGTGTTTAGGTGTTTAAGAAAAAAGAAATCTTTAACGATATCATTCAAATTATGAAAATGGACTATTCTGGTGCTGCAGAGAAAAAGGATATGAACCGGCCGGAGGAATATCTTATTACAGATGATATGCCAGACCGTGATTTTATTGAGACCATCCAATCCTATCTGTTGGATTTTAAAGATGGCCATTTGTCATTCAATGCAAAAGATGCGGTTATTCCTAATTTGGGCTTCAGGGCACGTCGGTATCAAAATGAATTATATGTGACGGAATCGACAGAGGAATTGCGCTTGCAAAAAGGTGATGAAATTCTTGAAATCGATGGATTGACGGTCGAGGATTTTGGGAATCACCATTCGAAAGTCCTGGAAGATACCGTTCTTGATCGGCAATTTTGGAACGTGGCGTTACGTCGGGCGAAAGAACTGACTGTCCTTAGAGATGAAGTGAAGTTTACTTTGCCATTGGCAACGTATGAACGTACTCCTTATACACCCAGCTACACACTGGAAAAGTTAAATCCTGATACTGTATATATGAAACTCACAGACTTTGGGCAGGAAAAGCCCATCTTGGATTTGCTGGACAAGCACAAGGAGGATTTTAATCGTTCCACCAATCTGATTATTGACGTCCGCGTGAATTACGGAGGGAACGATCTGTTTTATTTTCCCCTTCTCGATTACGTATTTGAAGGGCCGACACCATTCAAAAGTTTGTTTAACAAAGATGAGGTCATGTATACGAATTACACAGAGCGGAATTGCCGGCTTTGGACAAATGAACTGAAAGGATATCTTGCGCAGGAGTTGGATGCAGAGACTGAAAAGTGGGCGCATGGAGAAATTGAGTTGTTTGAAAAGAATAAAGGAAAAGGCCTTCAAACCGTTCAGGAAGAAATGGACTACACAATCCAGGGACAGGCTGCGCCACAAAATGTCTATGTCTTAACTGATGTGACTTGCGGAAGTTCGGGGGATACATTCGCCAGTAATGTGAAAAAATCACCAAAAGTTAAAGTGGTCGGACGGCCAACCATGGGGATCGTGGATTTCTGCAATGTGGTCAATGTGGATTACGGCGACTATGAATTTGGTTACAGCATTTCCAAAATGCACGAAAACTATTACACAAACGAAACAGGCGTCAAGCCGGATATCGATATTCCTTGGACACCGCGGCATTTGGAAGAAGATGTGGATTTGAAATATGTTTTAGAAGAGATTGAAAGCAAGCCGATAGTCGCGAAAAGAGTCTGATAGTAGGAGAGAACCGCTAATGAGTATAAGTAAATTTCTTTTGGGCATTCTTTCAATTGTGCTTTTAACTTTAGCTGGATGTACATCCACTTCATCACAGGACTGGGCGTCTAATTTTATTGTTTTGGACGGGTATATTTATATAGTTAGCGATGAGTATACTGAAAATGTCGGAGAGGTAATAGGGCAAGTCACACATTACTCGGATCAGGAAGCCACGTATGCAGGGAATTTTTCTAATATGTATGAGGAAGGAACAAAATATTATGAGATAGAAGGGGTTAGTAGAGAGGTCGCTATTGCTGTTGAGGAAAATGATAAATATCGGATTGCCAACCAGAATGGAAAATACGGTGAGAAATAATCGTGTGCCGCCTTGGGAAGTGAAAACCCCTCTCCGAAAGTTAAAGCGAAATAATTTTTATGCCCAGTATATTGCTGGGTTTTTCTTATATCTCAGTCAAAAGACTGAATATTCTTTAATTTAAGCCTAAACACTTCTAATCTCTCACTATTTCTTTATAATGAACAATTATGGCAGAGGGAGTGGAAGCGATGACGAAACTGAGACAGGAAGCGCTGCGGATGCACCGGGAACATCAGGGGAAGCTGGAGATTGTTTCAAAAGTCGCTGTGAGAAATGAGTATGATTTGAGTTTGGCATACTCTCCCGGTGTCGCCGAACCGTGCAAGGAAATTGAGCGGGACAAAGAGGCCGCATATGATTATACGATGAAAGGCAATACCGTCGCTGTTCTGACGAATGGCACGGCGGTGCTCGGCCTGGGCAACATCGGTCCGGATGCTTCGATGCCGGTCATGGAAGGGAAAGCAGTGCTCTTGAAGAATTTTGCCGGTGTGGACGCGTTTCCCATCGCTTTGAAAACGGAAGATCCGGAAGAAATTATTCGGACAGTGAAATTGCTGGAGCCGGGATTCGGTGGAGTGAATCTGGAGGATATAAAAGCTCCTGAGTGTTTTATTGTGGAAGAGCGCTTGCGAAAGGAAATGGATATCCCGGTGTTCCATGATGACCAGCACGGCACGGCGATCGTTACGCTGGCAGGGTTGATCAATGCTTTGAAACTGACCGGCCGTGTCGTTGAAGAAACGAAAGTGATTGTGAACGGAGCGGGTGCCGCCGGAATTGCGGTGGTGAAACTGCTGAGCGGATTCGGCTTCCCGAATATTATTATGTGTGATACAAAAGGAGCAATTTATAAAGGGCGTCCGAATGGCATGAATCCGTATAAAGAGCAGGTTGCGGGAATGACCAATTTTAATAAAGTAGACGGCAAACTGGCAGATGTTATCCGTGGAGCCGATGTGTTTATCGGCGTCTCGGCTGAAGGGGCGTTGACGCAGGATATGGTCCGCTCCATGAATGTCGAGCCGATCATCTTCGCTATGGCCAATCCGAATCCCGAAATTCTGCCGCATCTTGCGAAAGAAGCCGGCGCACGCGTTGTCGGCACCGGCCGTTCGGATTTCCCCAATCAAGTCAATAACGTGCTCGCGTTTCCGGGGATATTCCGCGGCGCACTCGATGTGCGGGCAAGCGACATCAACGAAGCGATGAAAATTGCGGCCGTTGGAGCAATTGCCGGATTGCTGGAGGAAGATGCGCTTCACGATGATTACGTGATCCCGGCACCATTTGATCCGCGCGTTGCTCCGGCCGTAGCTGAAGCCGTCGCCCGGGCGGCTGTCGAATCGGGTGTGGCGAGGAAGCCGGTTGGTGAGAAAGTGAAAGTATTGGCTGAGAAGTAGAAGAAGACCCCGTACTCTGAGAGTACGGGGTTTTTTGATTTGGCTTCGATAAAGAGTGGGACAACGTGTTGTGCGGAAAGGGAAATCTTGTTCAGAATTCGGTAATTTTATTTCTTCGCAGCTATTGAAGGTTTTCCTTCTTCAATGCCTGGATCAGTGTATTGGTAATTTCAATATTGCTGGAGTCAAAGTTTGATTGGATGAAAAGTTTTGCGATATCCGGGCCGATGCCTGTAAGCACCGTTTTCACCCCAAGGATTTTCAGGCCGGCAAATAAAAGGAAGAGTTGTTGCACATCTCTTTGGTCGGTCATTCGAACGCCTGACAGGTCAGTAAACAGCTTTTCCAAATTGTTGTCGCAACATTGTTGCAATGTTTTTTCACAGATGATCTGAGATTCGTGTTCAGTGATTTTCCCGGTGATGGGCAGCAAACCTGTACGTTCGGTAAGAAGGAGGAGGGGTGCGATCAGTTCCGCAATCGATTCCGGGCGGACGTCCATTTTTTGCTGTAACAAGGCTGAATGCTGAACAGCGTATTGCAGAATGAGTTTATTGAAGGCTGCTGTCACTTCCTGATTCCATGCTGTTACTTCTTCCTGTGAAATGTAATTACGATACAGTGAGATAAATACTTCAATCAGTTGAAGGTATTCTTTTTGTACATGGAAAAGTTCATCCAATGCTAACGGAAGAGAAGTGGATAATATTTCCTCATCCTTCGGCGAACGGATTATCCACTCCCGAAAATTTTCCTGGAATTCATCAAACTCTTTCGTGATCAATGAACGAAACAGAAGATGGAATTCAGAGTTGGGCTCTCCAAATTTTCCGGGCAATTCCGGAACGGAAGTGCCAATGATTTCATCGGTACTGTGGTTCGCTATCTTGTTACTCTCTTCTGCAGGTCCCTGGTTGCTGTCATTGAAATAGTCTTGTAATTTTAAGTCCGTCAGCATTGTTGCTCCACCTTTCTTTAATTGCATCCGTCATCCATTCGAATTTACTGGCTAAATTGTGCTAAAGCAAAGTAAAAAGGGATTCCAACGATTAAGTTGAAAGGGAACGTAACGCCAAGAGACAGGCCCAGGTATATCGACGGGTTCGCCTCCGGAACGGACGTCCGCAAGGCTGCTGGTGCGGCGATGTAGGAAGAACTCCCCGCAAGCACGCCCATTAGGACAACACCCCCAAGGGAGAGGCCGACCAAATTTCCAACCATGACGCCTGCGCTGCCTCCCAGCAGCGGGACACAAAGACCGAATAATAATATTTTCCAGCCGTGTTTGCTGATTTCAGGAAGGCGTTCTCCTGCGATTAATCCCATATTCAATAGGAAGAGAATTAATATGCTTCCATAAAGATCGATAAACAGTGGTTTGACTATGGATTCAGCGGTTTGTCCCACCAGCAGGCCGATGATCAGACTGCCCATCAACAGCAGGACACTTTTACCCAACAAGCTGTCCCGCAGTACTTCCTTGTCAAATAAATTCATGGCAGAAGCAAAATTCAACCCAAGTTTTTGCGGGTTTCCTGGAGCTGCAATTAAATCCCCTGGATCAGTTTTATGCAAAATCCGCAGTAACAGCAGGGAAATAATGATGGCGGGACTTTCCAATAAAACCACCATTGCATTCATAAAGCCTTCATAGCCGATTTCTTTCTTTTCCAGGAAAGAGATGGCAGCTCCATAGGTGACAATACTGACGGAACCATATGTAGCAGCCAGTCCGATGGAATTATGGAGATCCATTTTCATGAATAGCAGCGCGGCCAATACAAGGATTGGAATGATAATGCCCAAAAACAGGGTTCCTAAAATAGGCTTAATGACGGTGTGGAGTTCATAATGGGAAAGCTCCATACCGCCTTTGATGCCGATTGCCACCAACAGATAAATACTCAGGGCCTCACTTAAGCCGGCAGGGAATTTCAAATCGGATTTCACTAAAGCGGCAATTACCCCCAGTACAAAAAATAATACGACGGGGGATAATAAATTCTGGATCATAATATCGTACATTCTGATCATTTCTCCTTTATTTCCGGGTTGATTGTCCAGATTTTTGCATAAAAAAACCGGTATTATTCAACAGGCAAAGATAACGTTCATCATCGCCTATTGAATAACACCGGTTTACCAGCAGCTCAAGTTGCCTTGTTCTGAAAGTCTCCCATTATTCTTATTGTAATTTTTCCTGCAGATTTCCGGATAACCTGAATACCATGATGCGCTCTCCGGTATGGGTGCTGATGTCGGTATGAAAGCTTTTCACTTCTTCTCCCGTCAACTCCCGTATGACATTTCCTAAATATTCACGGCCGGATTCAACTAAATCAGAACGCATTCTTTTAACGGCCAACAAACCTTCTTTTGCATCACATAATTTATATTCTGCAGGCGTCAAAACACCGCTTAACGAAACAACCAGCATATCCCGAAGGATGTCTGTTTTTACAGAAACAGAGCCTCTGCCTAAAAAATCTTTTTCCCATTGTGTCAATGTCTTGCTGATCTCCGCTTCCAAAGATCCTTTTGTCCATTTGGTATGCTCCATCAACTGTCTCCCCTTATATAGAAAAACGGCATATTTCTATTCCTGCAATAAATGCAGAGATAAAAATATACCGTCTTATCCCACTCTTAACCAATGATTCCCCAAACTTTTTCATCCAATCAATAAGTGACTTATTAACTGCCTGCTCAAGCCTGAAACAGCATCTGGTTACCAGTTTAAATTTTACGGCTATTCTGTTGAAGTAATCATATCTATTCTGTTTTATTTTGTCAACAGCGTACTTTTTATGGTGGCGGACATACTGCAAAGACTGTTTTGGCGGTTATGTGCTTCGGTGGAACTGCTGTTTGACTGCAAGGCGTAGACAGCTATGAATATTGCTGGAAATAAAATCCAGTTGAGTAGCTGTTGTCTTCTCACTATATGGAATGTGGATCGTCGTCTTTTGGCAAATTGGGGAATCGCTGATAAAGCTAAGAAAATCGCTGATAAACCTTTAAAAATCGCTGATAAACTCATGAAAATCGCTGATAAAATGAGAATCGATGATAAAAGGAATAAAATCGACGATAAACCTTCAAAAATCGACGATAAACCCAAAAAAATCGACGATAAACTTCAAAAAATCGACGATAAAACTCCAGACACAAAAAGGAAGGCAAGCACATCTCAGCGCTTGCCTTCCTCATTAATTTCACTCACCAAAAATCTCTTCAGAAACCTCTACAATATATCTCAATTTATCCCATTGCTGCTGCTCGGTGAGTTTATTGCCGTGATGGGTTGATGCGAAACCGCATTGCGGGCTGATGCAGAGCTGCTCTAAAGGCACGTATTGAGCGGCTTCCGCGACACGGGCTTTAATGGAGTCTTTATCTTCGAGCTCACCGTTCTTCGAAGTGAAGAGGCCCAACACAACTCGAGGACCGCCAGCCGGAATGTGCTCGAGTGGCTGGAAGCTGCCGGAGCGTTCGTCGTCGTATTCGAGGAAGAAGCCATCGACTTTTTCTTTGGCGAACAGCGTCGGCGCAATCAGCGCGTAGCTGCCTTCGAATGCCCAGTCGGACTGGTAATTGCCGCGACAGAGGTGAGTTGTCACTGCAAGATCTTCCGGTTTGCCTTCCAGTACGCCATTTGTGACGCGCAACGCCAGATCGATCAGGTAATCGCGGTTATATTTGCCGTCGTTGAACGGAATGCCCGGTGCTGAGAGGCCGGCGATATAGACGTCATCAATTTGCAGATAGCGGACGCCTGCATCATAGAAAGTTTGGAAGGCATCGCGATAAGCCTGGATGACATCTTTCGCATATTCTTCCAGATCAGGATAGATGCTTTCGTTACGGATCCCCTGATTGAAAAACTGGTTCGGGCTCGGGATTGTCAGCTTTGGAATGGCGCGGCCGCCGACAATTTCCTTGAATTCAATAAAATCCTGGACGAAGGGATGATTTTCATTGAATGAAATTTTGCCGATGTTGCGGACGTCGTAAGCTTCCGTCTCGACATTTTTAAATTTATAGCCATGTTCCGGCGTGTATCCTTCAAAGCCGTTGATGTGCGCCATAAAATCGGTGTGCCAGAATGTGCGGCGGAATTCACCATCTGTTACAGCTTTCAGGCCGACTTCGATTTGCTTGTCGACGATTCGTTTAATTTCCGTCGTTTCGATTTCGCGTAATTGTTCTGCAGTGACGGTGCCTTCTTTGGAGTCTTTTCGTGCCTGGTGGATGCTTTCGGGACGCAGCAAGCTGCCGACATGATCTGCTTTGAAAGGTGCTTGTACCGTTGTTTTTGCAGTTTCTGAAATTGGGTTTGTCATGTGAAATTCCGGCTTTCTGTTTTTAGTCTGGTTTGCGATATTCAGCTTGCTCTTGACTTGGACTCCCTTTAACCGAGCTCCTTTTCCAATAGAAAAGAGGCTTTCTTCAACAAAGAAGAAAGCCCCTCAAAAAGGAAAGGTTCTTCTCATCTTCTAGGCTCGCGCCTATTGGAAGTAGCACCTTTGCCTTTCACAGGCAGGTTGCTGAGACATCACAGGGCCAAATCCCTCCGTCTCTCTAGATAAGAAATAGATTATTAAGTTAGTTGTTATTGGTTGTTGTTAACAATAAAACAGTTTTCAGATAAATGCAAGGAGAAATTACGTGAAAACTTCACGCGGGAGTATCTGCTAATAGAAATAATCCGCCTTTAAATAAAGATGATAAGTTTAGCCCAAATAAACCAAAATTGTACCGCTGTCGAGGAAACGAAAATAATAATTCATTGCCATGATGGCTCAAGCCTAAAAAAATATATTCAATTGATTATTTCCCACAGTTTTTCCAGCCGCTCGTAATTGTCCAAACCGATCCTCCTTTTCACTTTTCCGCGTTTGGACTCCATGCCGATTTCGAATTCATCGATCAGCAATAACACGTCATAGATAAATTGCATCGGGAACTGGAGTGATAACAGCACCGGATAAGCAAGATAGGCGCTGACATGTTCATAGCCATAGAAATTATCCAGTTCGATGGGCAGCTTTTTCCTGACATATGCTTTTCCTATGTCATGCAGTAAAATGGCCCAGGAAAGAAGCTCCAGTTCCTCCGGGTCAGGGACTTCTTTTTTGATTTCTTCGATGATTTTCCAATTTTGGTGCAGTAAGGCACGCATTTCTGCAGTTTTTGTCATAAATTTGGTTTCTTCGAAGCTTTGAAAAAATGTTTCACATCCTTCATATGACAAAGCCTTATCCTTGAGCTTTGCAGCGTTTATTTCTGCAAGTGGAGGTTTAGAAAGAAAGCGGATACTATCGAATTTTTCATCTTTCCGTGGCAGTTGGAAAGCACGGATATAGCGTTCAATAATAAGTTCAGGAACGCGGTCAGCATCGCTCCGCCGGCTATTGCGCTTTTTCAGCACATCATAGGGAGTGAGAAACACGATTGCTTCCGTTTCAGGCTGAAATTTTTCAATTCTGTTCAAGACGCTTTTTCTTCTCTTTGAGGCCAGATTTGTTGCATCATAAATAACATTGGTTCCATTTTCCAAGTTAAAGGCGGTCTGCTGGTACATTTCTTCAAATGTATGCCGATAATCGGGGGATTCGCCGGGCAGGCGGTTATGACGCATAATTTTATCAGATGACAGATGCACCCAGTCCTCATTGCTGAGAAGAAGTGCGCGGGCATAAGTAGTTTTTCCGCTTCCCGGCAGGCCGATCAGCATGATGAATTTTGTCATAACACACCTTCTTTCAGCTGGGTTGCCTGGATTATACCCTTGTAAACTATTCTCCATAATTGAATCGTGTCCCTGCAAAATCCTTTAAGAATATTGAATGGGAGTCGTGTCCAGCACAAGGGTAATCGAAGGTCCCACAGCAATCATGAAATAAATCCTTCAAGCGATCCTTGGAATATACTATACTATGTATAGATGAGATGACGGCTGCAACTTCTTGCCGGTCATCCGATGACGATCTTTCAAATCCATCGAAAAGGAGTTAATGATATTGCCTATATTAAACAACGTTCAAACTGGTCATCTATGGGGCATCCTCAGCCCGTTCATCATTCCGCTCGGCCTGACTTTCGTATTGGCGATGGTCTTGTTTTACATCTCGATGAGGATGGAGCCGGGAAAAAAACAAAGAACATTTTCAATCGTGACGCTGATTGTTATTCCTGTGAGCCTGATTGTGTTTCTTTATATTTCGTTATCAACCAGGTAGTTTGGTGCCAGGCTATCAGAAGGAAATTTCATGGTTGCTGCCATGGCGTAAGTGCAATTGAAAATCTGCAGGAAATCGTATAAAGAAATCATTGAGAAAGGCCTGGGAATCGTTTGGTTCCAAGGCCATTTTTTTATTCCGTATATTCTTCAAAAGCCGCGGGCAATCCTTATTTTTCCCTGTCAACTCCGCCCTCTTTTTTGGGGGTTTATATGGGGAAGCAGAGGGAACAGGTTTGTAAAACTTATATTCGGTTCGGAAGCGTCTTTGGATGATCATTCGGGAGGGATGATACGATGTCTGCGGAGATGGTTGGATTCAGCATATTATTGATCGGTATTTTATTGTTGATAGGAAAATGGATTCGCGTCAGTTTTTTTGTGTTTCAGAAATACTTCCTGCCCAGTTCCATTATTGCCGGATTTATCGGCTTACTGCTGGGTCCTGAAGTATTGGGGGCATTGGTTGGGGTTTTCACTGACGGATCGGCTGCTGTTTCGAATGGGCTTTTTCCTGAGGCGGTTCTCGAATCATGGTCAACTTTTCCGGGGTTATTGATCAGTGTTATTTTTGCAAGTTTATTTTTAGGCAAAAAGATTCCCAAAATAAAAGATATTTGGCTTTTGGCCGGACCCCAAGTTTCGTTTGGCCAAACTATAGCATGGGGGCAATATGTCTTTGGCATTCTTTTAACCTTATTCATATTAACCCCATTTTTCGGCATCAATCCCATGGCTGGAGCATTAATCGAAATAGGGTTCGAAGGCGGACACGGAACAAGCGCCGGTCTGGCGAATACATTTCAGGAACTGGGGTTCAGCGAAGGCGCCGACCTTGCCATTGGATTAGCGACTGTCGGAGTTGTCTCGGGAGTTGTGTTTGGAATCATTTTAATCAATTGGGCTGTCAAAAGGGAGAAAGCAGTTGTTTTGAAAGACCCCAATGACCTGCCGGAAAATAAACTTCGTGGCATTACAGAACCGGAAGAACGCCCGATTGCAGGGAAAATGACGACAGAACCAGAGTCGATTGAACCTCTTGCCCTGCATGTTGCTGTGTTGGGAGTCGCCATTTTAATCGGCAAGCTATTGTTGGAAGGGCTTATCTATTTAGAGTCGGTTACCTGGGGCGCTTGGACGGATACTGAAGTCCTCTCCTATATGCCCTTGTTTCCTTTAGCAATGATTGGCGGTGTCCTGCTGCAAAAGGTTTTTGATCGGTATGATAAATACAAACTCGTCAACCGGAAAATGGTGCTGCGTATCCAAGGGCTTGCTTTGGATTTCCTGATTGTCAGTGCTGTGGCTACTTTATCTTTAACAGTTATAGGAGACAACCTGTTTCCATTTATCCTGCTGGCTTTGACTGGGATCGCCTGGAATACCATAGCGTTTGTTTTTCTGGCGAACCGAATGATTCCGGAATATTGGTTCGAAAGGGGAATCGGCGATTATGGCCAATCAATGGGAATGACTGCTGCAGGTTTGATGCTTATCCGGATTGCTGATTCAAAAGACGATTCGAAAGCATTGGAAGCATTCGGATACAAACAATTGATGTTTGAGCCGGTTGTAGGCGGAGGATTATTTACTGCAGCATCACTTCCCCTTATTTCACAATTCGGACCTGTACCAGTCTTAATCTTTTGTTCAGCCCTTATGCTTATATGGATCGGAATCGGTTTGTTTTATTTCGGTAAAAAATAGCAGTCACGACTGCTGCAGCAGTATTTGGGTTTCAGTTCAGAATCCCTTCAGAGCGGCTGTTTTAAATTGATGATGCTGCGCTGGTTTTTGGTTAATTCGTGCTGTACTTGTTGGACGTTTCACAAACAGCCTTCAGGTTGTTCCAGGTTTGCTCTGTGGAAGATTCTTCGCTTAATCGATTATGATGTCCTTGCCCTGTTCCCATAACGCTTTCAAAGAAGTAAGCATGTGGTCGATTTCCTCATCGGTGTGCCTGTCCCAGGAGCCGAGTTCAGCAATGATCTTGAGAGGCGCTTTCGAACGGTAGGAGCGCGTCGGATTGCCGGGGAATCTTTTGTCGGTCAGATTCGGATCATTCTCGAATTCACCGGTGGGCTCCACCAGGTAAATACGTTCTTTCCGATTGCCTGCTGCCAGTTCTGCCCCCCATTTAGCCGCTTCCAATGACGCCGTGAAATAAATGAAGTTCGATTTCTTGTCCTGGTAATTGGACTGGTTTTGCGCTTTCAGTTCTTCGCCGATTTCGAGTTCCGCTTTGGTTCCGTGGAAGAAGGGACCGGGATCCAGAACTTCTTTATGGTCATTCATACTTAAAAAGCACCTCCGTTATGTCGTTAGTATTACATACGACGCGGGAGATGCTTTTTCCTTGTTTCTTGACTGCTATGTTTTTTATAGAAGAGCTAGTTTATTTCGTATTCGTGAATCCGCCATCGATGCGGATGGTGTCGCCGTTGATGTATTGTGCTTTCGATGTCAAAAGGAAAGCGACGAGTTCTGCGACTTCCTCCGGTGTGCCAAGGCGTTTCTGCGGTATGCCCGCTTCGGCGCTCTCTTTCATGTCCGGATTGTCTTCGAAGAATTTCTTGACCATCGGTGTTTCCGTCGGACCGGGTGCAATGGCATTGACGCGGAGACCGTCTTTGGCATATTCCGCAACGAGGCTTTTTGTCATGCCGACGATGCCGTGTTTCGTCGCACCGTAAGTGACGACGGATGCCTGGCCAGTGACTCCGGCGCTTGAAGCGGTGTTGACGATGGAACCGCCGCCGTTTTTCAGCATGGCTTCTGCCACATAGCGAAGTCCGTAAAGGGCGCCGAGCAGGTTGATGCCGACAATCTGGTCGATTTCTTTAATGTCCGTTTCCAGGAAATTCTTGCCGCTGCCGGAAATGCCGGCATTATTGAAGAAATAATCGACCGATCCGAAATGCTCGAGCGTTTTGTCCACGTAATTCTTCACTTCGTCCGCTTTTGAAACGTCCGCTTTGATAAAGATGGCATCGACGCCTTTTTCTTTCAGTCTCCCGACGGTGTCGTTGCCGCCTTCTTCGCTGATATCGACTACCGAAATGTTGACGCCTTCGTCTGCGAGGCGCAGTGCTGCGGATTGTCCCAGTCCGCTGCCGCCTCCTGTGATGATTGCTGTTTTGCCCATTGATATTCCTCCTCTGAAATAAATGCATTCTCTTTAGGGGTTTCCCGAAATGTTGGGGAGTTAATCAGGGGAGAGGGGAATTGTTTAAAGTGGAAAACAAAAACAACTGCCATTCCTCTTTCCCGAATGGCAGCAGCTGATTTTCTGACTTCAATTAGTTTGTTTTCTTCTTAAAACGATAGTGAGGATCGTATTGATTGTAACGAACGTAATGACAGCAATATTCAAAGGAACAAACAGCCAATCCGGATAATCAATCAGGGACATTGTCATTGTATATCCAACCAGCAGAATGACACTCAGTAATGAGAGGATTAAAAAAGTGATTTGTAATTTTTCCATTGTCATTCCGCCTTTCAAGCAACTCATTCTGTCTCACAGACCTTTTTTTAGATTTATCGCATATGGAAATTTCAAGTCAAGGGAGGGAAAAAAATTACCTATATTTAAATATTTTAGCATAAATAGTAAAAATTGGGCGGGAGCAGGAGATGTTAAAGCTGTTAAAATGACCCGAAAGAATCGGTATTCATCTTTCAGAATAGCGTTTGGTCTTTACTTACTTTAAATAAGTTCACCTCTACCGCATCTTATCAAAGGGGTGGGGAGTATACCGGGTTGACCCTTTATGAAGAGCGGGGAGGTAGCAACTCCGAAAAAAATGCCCTTCCAACGAAATCTTGGAAAGACATTTTCAATAGCTATAGTTAAAAATCATATTCCGCTTCTTTTTCTTCACGGATTTTCGTGAATGTCTCGGTCAGCACCACGGTGTCTTCTGCGAGGCGGTCAATGCGCAGTAGGACGTCATTATTGATAATTTCCTTTTGATAAAAATCTTCTTCTTCGATAAAGACGAAAGTCTGGACCATTTGCGCTTTCATATAAGCGAGAATCGGCTTTAATTGTATGTCCGCAACCATATAATGTTTGGCAGAGCCGGCTGTTACCAGCATACTGACGACTTTATCGCGAAAGGCATTGACCGGCAGCAAATCAAAAATATTCTTCAGTGAAGCCGGGATGGACGCCTGGAAAATAGGGGTCCCGATGACGATGGCGTCGGCTTCCATCAATGTTTTTGTCACATAGCCGGTATCTCCTTCATAGTCCAGGTAATTGCGTCCGTCACTAAACTCCATTTTATAATCGGCCAAATCGATCAACTCTGTTTCCACTTCAGGATATTTCTCAGAGATCGCTTTGATGGTAGCATTCATGGCGATTCTGGTTTTCGAACCGATTTGGGAACCGGATAAAGCAACGATTTTCATTCTGTTTCCTCCTATTTTTTGGCTGTGTATTTTTTGATGGCCGGAATGATTTCCGTACCAATCAATTCAAGGTTTTTCTTGAGTTTATCCATCGGCATGCCGCCAAAATCGATCTGGGCAATATAACGCTGATGCCCGAATACTTCATGCTGATGCAGTATTTTCTCGATGATTTGCTGCGGACTGCCTATGTTCATGATGTTATGAGGGTCCACGCCTTGAGCGAAGAGCTGTTTCGGGAACCCTCCGCCGTTGGTGCGTTTCATGCCTTCATTGATATGAGGATACAGCTCTTTTAATGCCTGCTGGGAATTTTCTGCAGCATAGAAAAATCCTGCTGTAGCAACCGGCAATTCATCGGGATTATGCCCGCCGGCACGTGCGGCATCCCGATATGCATCAACCGTTCTTTTGAATGTCGAAGTGGCGCCACCGAGGTGAGCCATGAACATCGGCACACCGGCATAACCGGCTTTCATCGCACTGGCCGGAGTGCCGCCCACTGCGCGCCAAATCGGAAGAGAACCGTTGGCTGGACGCGGAAGAACTTGTGCATCACGCAACGGTGCGCGGAATTCGCCGCTCCAATTGACGGTTTCGTTTTCATTGATCTGACGCAGAAGGTCGAATTTTTCTTCAAATAGATCCTCGTAATTGCGGACATCATAACCAAGCAGATCAAACAAGCCGATCCGTGATGCGCGCCCCGCCACAAGTTCTGCTCTGCCATTCGATATCAAGTCCAGTGTGGCGAAATTCTCATAGACACGGACCGGATCGGATGTACTGATAATGGTGGAAGAGCTGGCGATTTTAATCTTTTTTGTCGCCTGTGCGATTGCAGCAAGCACCACGGCATGCGCCTGCGTGGCGAAGTATTCCTGATGGCTTTCGCCGACACTGAAAAAATCGACGCCAGCCTGTTCTGCAAGTCCTGCGTATTCAATAATGTCCTGAATCCGCTGCTGCGTGGAGATTCTTTCTCCGGTAGCGGGGTCTGGCAAGTGATCACCGAGTGTATAGATGCCAAACTCCAGGCCTTCATCTGGATTAATGCGATATTTTTTCATCAATAAAGCCGCCTTTCTATTTCAATTCTAAAATTATTATAAGCTTCAGAGTGTTTATATGTAAGTACGCACTCTAAAGTGCTATAGTATACAAAAAGATACTTAGGAGTGATTATATGGATCGGAAACCGGATAATTGCCGTGTGGAAGACGCTTTGGGCATCCTTGTCGGAAAATGGAAACCGGTGATTCTTCTTTACCTGTTACAGGAAGGCACTAAACGTTTCAGCGAGTTGAAGCGCAATATGCCGGGAATCACGCAAAAGATGCTGACGAAGCAATTGCGGGAATTGGAAGATGAAGATATTATTCTGCGTGTTGTCTATCCTCAGGTGCCGCCGAAAGTGGAGTACTCGATGACGGAGTACGGACGGAGCCTGGAGCCAATCCTGGAAGCCATGCATGAATGGGGCGCCAAACATACAGAGCATAAAATCGAAAAGCTGCACCAATTGAAAAGTTCTTCCTGATATATTGAACCGGGCCTCTCTGCCAATTTGAGGGGCCCGGTTTGCATATGGTGACAAACAAGATTTTATTAAATGAAATTCAATATTATGTATGCGGGAATTTCGATGTGTAAAATGGTGGGTATACTGTTTTTCTCTATACAGAAATTGAAAGGAAGCGATACAAGATGAGCACAGAAACCATGAAGACATTTGGCTTTTACAAACCGGGTTCAAAAGAAGAAGCGATGAACTTTGAAATGGTGGAGCAGGAAAAGCCGACACCGGAAGGACGCGATCTTCTCGTCGAAGTAAAAGCGATTTCCGTTAACCCGACCGATCTCCGGACACGCGACGGGAAAAAAGAAGACGATGATTCGTTGACTGTAGTTGGCCGCGATGTGGCTGGCGTGGTTGTTGCGACAGGGGAAAATGCGGCGCTGTTTAAAGTGGGAGACGAGGTTTTTTATGCCGGCACGAACAATCGGCCGGGCGGACAAAGTGAATTCCATTTGGTGGACGAGCGCATTGTGGGGCGAAAGCCGGCAAGCCTTAGTTTTCCGCAGGCAGCCGCATTGCCATTGACCGGCATCACCGCCTATGAAGCGCTTTTTAACCGCCTCGGTGTATCGAAAGAAGCCGTTGAGAATGAAGGCAGGAGCATTTTGATCATCGGTGCTGCAGGAGGCGTGGGCTCGATAGCGGTTCAGATCGCCAAACTTGCAGGCCTCACGGTAATCGGCACAGCTTCACGTTCCGAAACGGTGGAATGGGCAAAGGACCACGGCGCTGACCATACGATCAATCATCACGAACCGTTCGGACCGCAGCTGGAGAGCATGGGTATAGACGGCGTTGACTTCATTTTCTGTTTGAACAATACCGATGAGCACATGGCCGAAATGGCGAAAGCAATCCTTCCTCAGGGAAAAATCTGCTCGATTCTGCCGGCATTCAAGCCACTCGACCTCACGTTGTTCGGCAAAAGCGTCACGTTTGTCTACGAGCTCATGTACACCCGCTCTGTTTTCCAGACAGAAGACATGGTACACCAGCATATTATACTGAACCAATTGGCTGATTGGGTTGAGAACAATAAAATCCGTTCGACCATGACCCAGCATTTCAAACCGATTTCGGTCGATAACTTAAAAGAAGCCTATACCAATCTTCTGACAGGCAAGACGATCGGCAAGATTGTGTTGGAAGGCCCATTTGAATAAAACAGTTGTACCCGCCATTCCTTTTTGGGATGGCGGGTTTTTTAATTGGTTGTTTTTTGTGGGAATCCTTTTATAAATTGTAATATGGAGTGTGGATTGGCAGGAAACTATTAGTTAAATGGAGAAACTATTTGTATGATGCAATTTAAAAGACAGGAGTGATCTTTTGCTGATAGTTGAACTGCTGGCCATTTTGCTGAGCATCGGAGTAATTGTATTCGGCTTGTACTTCTTGAAATTCAAAAAAGAAAAGAATAGAAACAGTTTTATCCTGGGGTATCTATATTCATTGTTTGGCATAATTGGGCTGGTTATTACTGTGATTTCAGTTAGTTGAAGGAATGTTGGGAGGGGACACCTTGTACAGAAGCAGAAGCGGTTATTATTGGATGTATTTTATCTTTATCTTATTCATTTTTTCCTACATAGGATTTTATGTGGCGGAACAATATTATCTCTGGAGTGCTTTTATCGGCATACTTTTTGGCGTTATGGTATTTTTTCTCGCACTCATTCCATTTACAGACTATCTGGCAAACCGGCTTTCGAGATTCACAGAGGAGAAAGAGCTGCATGCAAAAGGTGCGTTCAAGTTTGTTCTGGCCTTTATTGTCATCCTGCCTTTGGCTTTAATCGCGTTTTCTCTTTTTGATGAATTCGGGGAGAAGAATTTAACGAAGGCATTAAGTTATGTACCAGGCGATGTGGAAACGGTGGAATTTATGTCGGATGGTAATGCTGGGGTGTGGCAAAATAGCAGCAAGGAAGCGGCCGCTGAACTGCATGATTTCTTCGGGCAATATGAGGTCAAAAAAATGAGTGACAGCGACTGGGACAGTGATGTTTCCAAAGAAACAGGGCTCATGTTGACCCTCCATATGAAGAACCACATCATTATAGCCTATATTTATGAAAACCGTATGCATCTCTTGAATGACGGTAACTATTATTCAGTGATGAACGGACCGATTGATATGGAATGGGTCGCTGAATACAATGAAAGATATAATTAGATGATGAAATAAGAGTTGGAAACTAAAAAGTAGAGGACGCAATGAGGAGGACTACGCTGGTGAAAAGTTCGATTGGATCGGTATTCATTTTTCTCGGAGCTGTAACGCTCTTTTATCTTTTGAGGACATACAGTTATTTGTTCGACTTCCTGTTTGTGCATTGGATCATCGAACTGATCTTTTTGATTGGAACAGTGATCTTGGCTGTCTGGTCGGTGAGGGAGTTGGACAAGCTGATTTCGTCCAGCCGGTTTGATGTTTACATACAGTCGGTGGCCATCCTGTTGGTGGGTCTCTTTTTCACTTATCTGATGTTTGCTTCACATTTTTATTCCGAGGAATATTTGAAAGCGGCAGGGCTTGAAAAAGTGGAGCGGCTGTTTGAAATTGCAGAGATGGATTTGGATGCGGAGCAGCTTCGGGAAGCAGCAGAAGAGGTCACTTTTGAAGAGAATGCTTTTGCTTATTCTTTATATGGCTTGAATCCAAATCCTTCGGGTGCAGAACAACTTGAGGTTCTGGATTTCGAACGCAGATACAATTCGTATGAGTTGCTGATCGGAGCCGGAAGTGGAGCGGAAACAGCTGACTACACTTTTACGCGTGACGGCTTAGGATTTAAAATCAGCGGAAGTTCGATGATGGAATAGAGTCTTTTAAGGGAGAGAAATCGAAGATTCAGGAGGGATTTTATGAACGAGCAATTCTTTCGAAAAGCTCTGCATGGGCAAGAAGCTCACGTGGATACGGCAACAGTTTTTGACGGACTGGACTGGCGGCAGGCGGGGGAGAAAGCAACTGGGTTCCCACATTCAGTTTGGGAGTTGTTGTTCCATGTGAATTATTGGCAGGATTTTATGCTGGACCTTTTAAATGGGGATACGCCAAAAAGCCAAAATCCCGATGCTGAATCCTGGCCTGCTTCTCCATCACCTGAGAGCGAAGAAGAATGGGATTCGGCTGTAGCGTATTTTCTGAAAGGGTTGAAAGAAGCTGAGCAGGAAGGTGGCAAAGATTTAACGGAACAAGTGGTTGCCGGAAGGGGAGAGACCCGCGCCGAATGCCTGCAGACAATTGTGCTCCACAACTCATATCATGCGGGACAAGTGGTCTTTGCACGAAAAATAATGGGAGACTGGCTACCGGTGACAAGTGGGGATAAGGGATGACATAAAACGGATGGAGAGAATATTCTTCCTCTGTTTTTTAGCATCATTAAAAGATCTCATCGAATCTAGTGAGGAGTTTTGCCATGAATATTGGAATAATTGGAACTGGAAATATTGCTTCGTATTTATTGGAACAAGTGAACGAAGGGCAAATGGCCGACGGAAGAATAACGGCTCTTTTTGGACGCAACCGTGAAGTTGGGACGCATTTGAGCGAGCAATTTGGAGTCGGATTTTATACCGATATTCAGGAGTTCTTGAAGAGGCCGCTCGATATGGTTGTGGAGGCATCTACTGTGGAAGCCGCAGCTCTCTATTTAAATGAAGTTGTCGCTCATAAGAAAGACCTCGTTGTCAGCAGCATCGGCGTTTTTAAAGATGCTTCTTTCCTGGAGGAAGTCAGGAGTATGGCGGAAGTTGCGGGCACGCGGATCTTTCTGCCATCCGGCGCGATCGGCGGACTTGATATCCTGCAATCTGCGCAAGCGGTCGGCGGTTTGGAGCGGGTGAGGATTACGACACGGAAATCCCCGGCCTCTCTCGGGATGGAGTCCCAGAGGGAAGAAGTGCTTTTTGAAGGAACTGCTTTTGATGCTGTCGAGAAATTCCCTAAGAATGTCAATGTGGCGCTGGTACTCGCGATTGCAGGGGTAGGGGTCGAAAAAACGGAAGTACGAGTCATTATCGACCCGGCCGTTGAGCGGAATACTCACACCATCGAAGCGGAAGGGGACTTTGGGCGGATGCAGCTGCAAATCGAAAACAACCCGATGCCGAACAATCCGAAGACAAGCCTGCTCGCTGCGATGAGCATTCTGGCTGTGCTGCAAAATCGAAATCAGGCAGTGTGAATTGGGAATTGAGATTCATAGGAAAAGCTATTCAATCCCATTGCGGGTTTAACGGCTTTTTAAGCGAATGAAAGAAATTGGGTTAGTCGACTGGCTCTTCTTTTTTGCTGGTTTTATTTAATCCAACTTCGATTAAGGCAATAACAGCAGCGGCTATGAGCTGGGCGGTGACAGTAATGCTGATGGAATCCATCAAGAGATTCAGTAAGGAAAGCACTGCCCAAATGACGAGGAAATAAATGGCGAAAATAGTTCCCGCATTGGCTATAGACAAGTGATCCAACAAAATTGTAAATACCATTTTTATAAAATCGGCGAAGGAGTCCAAGATAAAAAAGAACACCCCGAACCAAAAAAGCGACCAAATCGAGTCGTATTGAATGCCCAGAACATTGAAAAGCCCTGCTATTCCGAAGAAGTAGATACCGAAGACGAATGCAAGTGAACCTGCAACGAGCAAGGTCATAGACACTATAATGAATATCTTGGTCCAAACTGATTCCTCTTTAAATGGTTTATCTTTCTCCATTTGCAACCCCTCTTTTTACGAATTTTTATTTTAGTTTATCACATACATGGATAATTATTCCTTGTAAGAGAAGTGTAGAATTACAAGGGAGTAAAGATGCACCACCATTCCTGAATAAGAAGTAGATGAACGATAAATAGTGGAACTAGACTTGCTCTTCTTTCCGTGTTGTAAAAAAATGGGTGTTCTGCTACGCTAATAAATACAGAATACATTATGAATTGAAGGAGACTGGATAATGTCGAATCTTTCACTTGCAGAAGCTGTAAAGTTGAAAAGCGTATTGGCAAAACGGATTCATGAACTGGAAGAAGAGATGGACCGAGTTGCATACGTGGAGGTTGAAAAAGGCAGTAAAATGCCGAAACAGAATCGTCCATTATCAAAAGTTGAAGAGGAAATCGACGAGATTCGAACAGATTTCCGGCTTTTGGACAAGTTGATGTACCGGGCCAATATCGAAAACGAAGTGGAGTTCAACGGAGAAAGTTTAACGATTGTAGAAGCTATTGAACTGGCTACCCAGTTGCGTGCCAAAGCAAGGAAATTCAAATTTTTCGGTGCGGCTGCGAAAGAAATGCACCCTTACGGCTATGGCGAGAACCTGCCGATCATCCGGCTGGCGACCTTTGATCCGGAAGAATACCGTGTAAAGGCAGTCGAGGCAGAACGTCTGGCGAATCGTCTTTCGAATGCAATCAATACCAAAAATTATTCCATTATGCTGGATTTCAACAGCGAGAAATATTTCTGATCCTTGGAGCGGTGAGACTCTGCTCCAGGGCATGGAAGGAATCTCTTTGTACTTCGGTGCAATCAAAGGAATGGCTAATGGCAAACCAATGATCCATTATCCTTCACACTTTTACCTGTTACCGATCACCAACTAAGAGCAAACGTCGGTCGATGACCAATTTACTGTAATATAGTCCTTCCATGAATCCTCCTGTTTTCGAGCAGGGGGATTTTCTTAGTATTAAAATGACAAAACCCGCCATTCCTATTCGGGAATGGCGGGTTTTGTCATTGCTGTCCGTATTGATTTTTCACCAGCTCGAACAAATCCTTTTTCCGCAAATATCGTTCTGGAGCCAGGAAGGTCACGGTGACAACACCGGGGTGGCGGCCGATTTCGATGGCACCGGTGATTGTTGCGCGGTTCATGATTTCGGGAACCGTGACACCGAAAAAGTCAGCGGCGCGCTTCAAGCCATTGTCAGTTGCATCGTTCAAATTCGGACCGGAACCGATAAACGACACCGGATACGATTCCTCGATTTTGGCGACTTCCCAGGTGTCTGCGAGTTGCCGTGCCGATTGTTTTTCTTCCGCGCTGAAAGGCTTTGCCGTATAAGGCAGGTCTTCGATATTCGGCAACAGGATCGGACCTTTTATATTAACCCCTTTCAGTACACTGACCTGCAGATGGGCGAGGCCCGAAACGTCTGTCGTGTGTCCGGCAATTTCGCCGTCCCCTTGCATGGCGTGCATATCACCGAGATAGATGCCTCCCCCGGGGACTTTCACCGGACAAATCAGCACAGCGCCGGCACGCACCCGGTTGACATCCAAATGGCCGTCGGTCCGGTGCGTCTCCAATTCTTCCTCCGTGACCGCATAATCATGTGGTGCACCGACAAGAAATGAACCGAAGTCGCCGGCATTATGGGAGTCTGGCGTCGGACGCGAAGGCGTCGTGCCAAGTTGCCCGAGAAATGGACGCATGCGCGCCATTGTACCGACCAGGTCGTGCGGCGCAAATGTCACCACCGGATTTTGCACGGAAGCTTCCGGTGTTTTCATATAGGCACGTCCATCTTTTGCGATCGTTTCCGCTGCTTCCCTTGGCAAAGTCAGACCGACATCGCCTTTTTCGCTGAAGAAAATCGTATAGCCATGCGTAAAGACAAAAGGCGTTGCATCGGCTCCGCAATTTGCACAGCGAATCGCTTCCATGCCAATCCCTTTGATTACGGTTTCCGGATTCTTCGTGCCGCATTCCGGACATTTCGCAGCCACATAACCGTCGCCATCTGCACGGTCCTCAATCATTTTATCGTTGCCGGAAGCAGTGGCATGGGAGGTGACTGTAATCGACTCGATCCGAATGGCGATGGCGTCTCCAGGTTCTGCCCCTTCCACATATACCGGCTTCGTCACTTCATGGCCGCCGATGATGCTCGGCGTCATCATCGGCCCCCAGCACCCGGGCGCCGTATTGGCGATAATCGGACCGCCGTCTTTCACGGGCCCCAACATTTCTTTCCCAGGATCCAGAATGCCGTTTACAAAATGATTTACGAATAAAGTCTCAACCACTGTTTTATTCACATGTATCCTCCTCTTCCTTATTTTTCTGACTATTTAGATTATAGTCTGTAAATTGCTTCTTTAACAATTTTCCAGCATTCGTGGGTGGCAAAAGTTGATGTGTGAAGTGAAATTCGTTATTCGGAAGGTAAGCCAGTCTATACATGAAGTAAAGTTCGTTATACGGGAAGTAAGATAACTCTGCGCAGAAGCGTTTCAGCCACCTGTTACCCAAGAGCGGCCATTTATATCAATTGAAAAAGGGATTTTTCAGTTTGATATAGAAAGGGTATTGAACAGGTAAAAGAAAAGGAGTTGCATATATATGGATGATGTAACAGTAGGACACATCGAGATTGAGGGTGGCAAGGTGTGGTACCGGATTACGGGTAAAGGCCCGGGAATTCCGCTGCTCTTATTGCACGGGGGCCCGGGTATGAAAAGCAGCGACAGCGATCCGCTTCGGCAATTGGGCACGGACCGGCCGGTGATCCAGTATGACCAGCTCGGTTGCGGGAAATCTGATAAGCCGACGGACACATCGCTTTGGACAGTGGAACGTTATGTGGAAGAGCTGGAGCAAGTCGTCGAAGCTCTGGGGCTGGAGGAATTTCATCTGCTCGGCCATTCCTGGGGAACAATTCTCGCTGCATCTTATCTGTTCAAAAAGCCAGCCGGTGTCCGCAGCGTCATTTTCTCCGGTCCGGCTCTGGATGCAAACAGGTGGGAGCAGGACCAGCGGAAATATTTGAAGGAATTTCCGCAAGACATCCAGGAAACGATTGAACGGAGCGAGCGGGAAGGGACGACCGATACTGCGGAATACAATGAAGCGATGCTGGCCTATTACAAACGCCATATGTGCCGTGTTGATCCGTGGCCGGAAGAGTTTGCGGACGATCTGAAAGCACTGAACAAGCAAGTTTATAATTATATGTGGGGAGCTTCCGAATTTACGGTAACCGGCACGCTGAAAGGTTTTGATGCGACCGGACGTTTGCCTGAAATCGAAATTCCGGCGCTGTTTTCGTGTGGCCGCTATGACGAAGCTACACCCGAAGCGACGGAATATTATGCGAGCCTGGTGCCGGATGCCGAATTCCAGGTGTTTGAAAACAGTTCCCATATGCCGGGCATCGAAGAACCGGAAGCGTATGTGGAGATGGTGCGGGAGTGGGTGAACCGACAGGAGATGAAGCCGGGGGCGTAGGTGGATGGAATAAGAATCGCTGAAATTTTTTTCGGGCTCGTGAGCGCATTGCCGCTCATGAGCCCCAGCAGTTTGCCGTGGCAAACTGTTCCATTCGAAGGTTTTTTAGAACTTTGTTTTGACAGAATTTTATAATTACTTGGTTCGCGTTATGATATTATTAGAAGGTGAATGTGTTCTGTTCATGAGATGAAATCAGAGATCAGGAGGAGGCGACAGGCATAAAAACGGAGCTGGATTTATTGTGCAAAACTTCAGCGATAGAGTGTTTATTGAAACGTATTCCTTACAATCACAGCCAACGCGACTATGTGGAAAACCAGTTGCACCGCGCCTCGGCCGGCATTCGCGGCGAAGGGAAGATGGTCAAAAAGTTTAGAGAGTTTTCTATAGAAGAAAGTCATTTGCCGATGTGGGACTTGAACATGAAAATTAGAGATTGGATTGTTCAGATTGACGGTCTTTTATTGACCGACCGCTGTGCCATCGTTATGGATTCCAAAAATGTCAGCGGTGAAATCCATTATGATACGGCGACCGAGGAATACTATAAGAAGGCGGTGCCGGGCGGAGAAATACTGCATCTGGATAATCCGGTTTTTCAGCTGAAAAAACATATAGATTTTATGGAAAAATGGTTCAGGCTACATGATATCAATTTGCCTGTTAAAGGTTTGATCGTATTTACAGCAAACAATTGTGTATTTCGTGCAAAGCCTTCCGGCGCTTTAATTTGTAAAACGTACCAGATGAACGACTATCTCTACCGAATTCTTCGGGACAGTCCCCAGGTCGCAGTTTCTCATCCGATTCAGGAAATTGGGAAACTGATTGCGGCAAACCAGGTCCCCTATAAAATCCCTCCTTTATCTGATCTTTACAGGATTGATGTGCGAGATGTAAAAACAGGTGTGTATTGCGCAGGATGCGGAACTCATCGGATGCAGCGTATAAAGAAGTCGTGGATTTGCGCGGAGTGTGGAAGTAAAGATGCTTCTGCTGATCGATTGGCGGTGCAGGAATATTTTTCGTTGATCGGTAATGAGTTAACGAATAAAAAATTTCGTGAGTTTAGTGGTGTTCATAATTCAGCAGCCGTTTGGCGTATTTTAGCGAAGTATGATCTCGAGGTGACAGGCGAAAGGAAGTCGCGTATCTATAAAATGAAAAAATAGTTGGTCAGGCGACTGCTGTTTTTGTGCGAAAGAGGGGAATCGACGATAAATCACAAAAAATCGCCGATAAACCCTCAAGAATCGACGATAAACATAAAAAAATCGACGATAAATGGTTGGAAATCGCCGATAAACTCCCAAAAATCGCCGATAAACCCAAAACCGCCTCCACCACTCACCGGCAAACCAAAGAAGGTAGCTTTTCGCAGGCGAAAAGCCTCCTATTAAATTCAAAACCCATAAAAAAGGAGGCTGCGAATTTTTCGCAACCTCCTTTAACTTTACATGCTTTTTATTTCTGAATCTCCACGCACAATCGCTGGACGCGTCAATGAAAATACCGCGAAGCCGAGTGCACCCAGCACGATGACAGCGCCGACCCAGGCGGTGCTTGTCACCGAGCCGGTTTGGGCAAGGGTGAAGCCGCCGATTGCAGAACCTAACGCGATGCCGATTTGCAGCGCCGAGTTGTTGAAACTTTGCTGAATGTCGGACGTTGTCGGATCTGTTTCAATCAGGTAGCTTTGCTGCGGCGGGGCGAGGCTCCAGCTGAGTGCGGCCCAGATGACCATCACCGGCAGGAAGACGATTAAAGAAAATGTCGTGAACGGCAGTAAGAACAAGACGACTGCAAAAGAAGAGATGACGATTAAGATACTCTTCTTCGACCCGATCGAATCGGACATGGTGCCGCCGATTGCGCCGCCGCTCACTGCTGCAATACCGAATAGCAGATAGCAGACGCTGACCCAGAAGGAACTTAATTCCAGCGTCGTCTCAAGAAACGGCGTGAAATAGGCGTAGACGGTATAATGGCCAGCCAACATGAACATCGTCGCCAGATGGGCAGTCCCAATTTTCGCACTGGCTACCGCTTTTAATTGCTGCTTAAGCGGAATGGCTGTGCTGCCAGGGATCGGCTGGATATAAAGCGCGATGAGCGCCATCGAGCCGATCGACAATGCAGCGATGCCGAGGAAAATGACGCGCCATCCGAAGGCATCCGAAATGAGGATGCCGAGCGGAACCCCGAGAACGAGTGACGAGCTGACACCCATGAAGATGAGGCCGATCGCTTTTGCGCGGTAAGCCGGTTCGACGATTTTCGCGGCGATTGTGAGCGACAGCACGACAATCAGCGCCGTACTTGCGGCCGTGAAGACGCGAGCAATCATCATCCAGGTGAAATCCGGACTGAAATAAGTCATGATATTGCCGAGGAAGAAGATGAACAAGGAAATCAGGTAGACTTTCTTTCGTTCAAAGCGGCTGGTGGCAACCAGTAAAACAGGTCCGGCAATCGCATAGATCAAAGCGAATACCGTGATCAGCTGGCCGGCGGAACTCAAGGTGACGTCGAATTCCTCGGCTATTGTCGGGAGGATCCCGCCGACAATAAGTTCCACGAGTCCGACTGCGACTGTGGACAAGGCTAAAATATAAACTTTCAAATTCATTTCAATACGCTTCCTTTCGAATGAAGATAAGTCAGAAAATATAAAAAAATCCTGATTACAGAAAACGAGAACTTCGTTTTCTGTAATCAGGATTTTGAGGTTCCTGGTAGAGACCCTTAAGCCGTATTCTTAAGGTTATACAGAGTGTATGGGTGGTGCGTTGACTACCTAGAAATCTTACTACATAATAAATTTTTCCGCAAGCCGGCAGCAGGCTGCCTTCTATAAATAAACTGATTCAACATTTTGGCTCTATAATTATTGTAAGGTTGATAAAAAAATTGAATTTTTAGACAAATAAGGTTAAAGTTTGAGGAAGTTTGAAGCTTTATACAAGGAGGGATTTCATGCTGGGTGGAATCGTTTTATCAGTTTTTGGCGTATTGCTGGCGTTCGGTATATCCTATGATTTATTTGTGCGAAAAAGTTTCAAGTCAGCAAAAAACACTGCAAGCGGAATTGAAACGGCTAATCACCCCATCGATAATGGTAGGGTGGACAATGCAGCGCGCCACATCGACAACGCAAGGGTGGACAGCTCCGCGCATCAGATGTCCAGCCAAAGCACAGGATTCTAAAGAATGAACCGACTCCCTTTAACATCGGAGTGGGTTCCTTTTGTATTTAAAATGAAAGTAGGCGAATGGAGCAGAATCGCTGATAAACCATGAAAAATCGCTGATAAACTCTCGAAAATCGCTGATAAACTCCAAGAAATCTCTGATAAACCTTAAAAAAGCCCGTTCCTGTCCATGCTTTGACGTAACATTTGTAAGCTCTCATCGCAAAAGGTATGCTTTTAAAAACCATAATTATAGAAGAAGAGGGAGTGGCGGCATTGCAGAAAAAATGGCTGATTTATGGAGCTTATGGATTTACAGGGGAATTGATCGCGAGAGAAGCGAAAAAACGTGGTATGACGCCAGTTCTTGCAGGCCGGAACCCCGAAATGCTTAATTATCTGGCCAAGGAACTGGAATTGGAAGCACGGGTGTTTCCAGTTGGCAAGACTACCGCTGAGAACCTGTCCGACATCGCGCTTGTGCTGCACTGCGCCGGACCGTTCCAAAAAACCAGCCCGCCTATGATCAAGGCGTGCCTCGAGGCGGGAGCGGATTATTTGGATATAACGGGTGAAATTTCTGTCTTCGAGCACAGTTTCGCACAGGATGGCAAAGCAAAAGATGCGGACATCACCATTTGTTCGGGGGTCGGCTTTGATGTCATTCCAACGGACTGCACAGCGCTCAAATTGAAAGAGCTGATGCCGGATGCGGTCAGTCTGGCACTCGGATTTGATTCGGATTCAGGAATTTCGCCAGGCACCTATAAGACGATGATCCAGGGAATGGGCTCCGGCAGTGCCGAGAGACGTGACGGGCAGCTGGTGCCAGTGACGATCGGAAGCCAGCGCCGCAAGATCGATTTCGGCCGCGGCAGACGTTCAGCCATGGGGATTCCGTGGGGAGATGTGTCGACCGCTTATCACACGACGGGAATACCGAACATTTCCACGTGGATTCCTATGAAGAGATCGCGGATTATAGGTGCCCGGCTGTTCAGCCCCGCCGGCTCCATTCTTTCTTTACCGTTTATCCAGAAAAGGTTGATGAAATGGGTCAGTCTGCGGGTCAGCGGACCGGATGAAAAGCTGCGCGCAGACTCGCCTGCCTATATTTGGGGAGAAGCCCGCAATGCGGATGGTGTCGTCACAACCGCGCGGATTAAAACGGCGAACGTCTATGACTTGACGGTGTACGGAGCGCTTGAAGTGACCAGCCGGTTATTGGACGGTGACTATCCGCACGGCAGCTATACCCCTGCAACCTTATTCGGGGCGGACCTGATTGAAAGCCTGCCGGGTTCAGAAAGTTTTGAAGTAGAGACCATTTATCCTGAATGAACATATAATCAGCATACGCTCCAATAAAAATAAAATTATAGAAGCAATCCGGAGGAAATCGCATTTTCTCCTGGATTGCTTTTATTTGTCTGCATTAATTAAGTAAGATATGTCAAAAATGAATTTTAACAGCCCCTCCTTATATCTTTATTGCACCCATAGAAGTTATTGCACTGTGCTAGTGATTATCTGGTTTGTCGGAAGGGACGAAACGCGTTTGCAATCGATTGAAAAAATACGCCGCGGCCGTGAGAATTGTCACAATGCCAAGTATCAGGGCAGTTTATGCTGAAAGTAAGAAAACTGCACAACCTATTTAGGACGATGGATAACCAGAACCCGAACTATTTTATCCACTGATACGGTCTCCGTTTTAAAAACAATCTATGAAACCGCAAAAGATGATGTGTAACCTGCAGAAACGAAACGCCAGTGACTGCAAGAGAAAGAAGAAATACCAAATTCTTTAACGAATGGAGGATATTTCATGGAAAAAGATCAATCTTTGGGAGTGAAAGCTATATTCAGCTGGGAAGCGCGCGGTTATGAGGAATACATCGCCGGGTACAAATTGTATAAGCAATTGAAGAAAAAATGGGATGCTGTTGAAAGCAAAAAGACCTCAGTGACCAGCCAGAAAATGCTTGTCTAATTTTTGAGAAGATGTCTCTTTGCTGCTGCAGAGCAAACAATAGGTATGGAAGGGCGATGCTAATAAATGGGCATCATTCTTTTGTAATGGTTTTTATTTCCATTTATAATCATGTAATACCCGGCAGAGTTCATAGGCTTTGTTCTGCGCCTTGCAGGTTCATCAGCGTGTTGCCAACGGCACTGTTGTTTAACTATAAAACTATTTGCGTTATAAATGCTGAATGGTTTCAAACCACTGTAATAACAACACAAAACTGAAATGGTTTGTTGGAGGGAATGCCCGTTCATCTGGCAATACTATAAAGGAATAAGAAGTTGGACAAACAAGTGGTGGGAGCAATTCATAGACTGGCTAGAGTAGATAGTTGGTATAGAAGGAACTAAATTTATGTAAATGAATCAATTTCATAAATCGCCCTTTTAAAAAGTGCAGACGATTTTTCGGATCATTTTTTCCGTTTTTTAAATTTAGGCAGCTGCTAAAGCGGCGTGCTT
>NZ_JBHTKI010000004.1:0-29899 GCF_042675885.1 Metaplanococcus flavidus
TGTATTAGGCACGCCGCCAGCGTTCGTCCTGAGCCAGGATCAAACTCTCCATTATAGAGTAGTTGATTGCTCTTGTACTTGCTGGCGCATCGCCGTCCGAAGACAAGCGATTCGCTTTGATCTGCACGAATGCTGATCAGTAAGTTTGCGCGGGCCGTTTTGCGCGGCCGTTGCTGTTTGTTGACGTTTTGCTGTTCAGTTTTCAAGGTTCAATAAATAAAATTGGTGGAGCCTAGCGGGATCGAACCGCTGACCTCCTGCGTGCAAGGCAGGCGCTCTCCCAGCTGAGCTAAGGCCCCGTGAAAATGGTCGGGAAGACAGGATTCGAACCTGCGACCCCTTGGTCCCAAACCAAGTGCTCTACCAAGCTGAGCTACTTCCCGGACTTTCAATGCTGGATGTAAAAATATGGCGCGCCCGAGAGGACTCGAACCTCTAACCGCTTGATTCGTAGTCAAGTACTCTATCCAATTGAGCTACGGGCGCATCGTCAGGATGTTGTTTCGCTTTTGTCAAACAAATGGTGCCGAGGACCGGAATCGAACCGGTACGGTAGTCACCTACCGCAGGATTTTAAGTCCTGTGCGTCTGCCAGTTCCGCCACCCCGGCTTAGGGTCNAATTCATAAAAGTTAAAGCTGTTAATTGGAACAGCGACTTTTCAATATTAGCAGCTTGCCCAAGAGATGTCAACAACTTATTTGCCGAATATTTTTGAATTCATTTTGTATATCAAAAACGCGACAAGAAATACTATAACATTGCTTCCAATAGAAAACAAGTCTTTTATAATAAATTAAGAGGCTCAGTAAAATTCACCGAGCCTCTTTCCTACAAATCGTATTATTCTCTAGGACGCATTTGAGGGAATAAGAGAACGTCTCTAATTGATGCCGAGTCAGTTAACAACATGATCAGCCTGTCAATTCCGATTCCTAAGCCACCAGTTGGGGGCATTCCATATTCAAGTGCCTCAATAAAATCTTCATCCATTTCATGCGCTTCATCATTACCTTCAGCTTTTTCTATAAGCTGCGCTTCGAAACGCTGGCGCTGGTCAATAGGATCATTCAATTCAGTAAACGCATTGGCATGCTCTCGACGTACAATAAATAATTCAAATCTGTCTGTAAAACGCTCATCTTCCGGATTTTTCTTTGCAAGAGGTGAGATTTCAACCGGATGGCCATAAATAAATGTCGGCTGTACTAATTGTTCTTCTACCCTTTGTTCAAAGAATTCATTTAAGATATGTCCAGTTTCCATAGTTGGTTTGATCTCTACATTATGTTCTTTAGCCAGAGATTGAGCTTCTTCCTTAGTCATAGGCTTCCAGAAGTCCACTCCTACATATTCCTTAACTGCGTCTGCCATGTGAAGACGTTTCCAGCCAGGAGCCAGATTAATTTCTTCACCACTATAGGTGACAGTTGTTTTCCCCAAAACTTCTTGAGCGACATGGGCAACTAAATTTTCAGTGAGAGCCATCACATCATTATAGTCTGCATAAGCTTCGTACAATTCCAGCATTGTAAATTCAGGATTATGACGAGTAGAGATACCTTCGTTACGGAAAACTCGACCAATTTCGTATACTTTTTCCAATCCACCAACGATAAGACGCTTTAAGTGCAATTCAATCGCAATTCGGATATAGAGCTCCATATCCAACGCATTATGATGAGTAACAAATGGTCGTGCTGCCGCTCCGCCAGCGATTGAATGCAGCATTGGCGTTTCGACTTCCAAAAACCCTAGATTATCAAGGTAGCGGCGCATCGATTGGATAATGCGACTGCGAAGAATAAAAGTCGCTTTGCTTTCTTCACTAGAAATTAAGTCTAGGTAGCGTTGACGGTAACGCTGTTCTACATCTTTCAAGCCATGGAATTTTTCCGGTAAAGGGCGCAAAGCTTTCGTAAGAAATTCCACTTCTTTGGCCTTTACAGACAATTCTCCCACATTAGTTTTAAAGACTGTACCTTTTACTCCGATAATATCTCCCAGGTCTGCTGTATTGAAGAAGTTATAAGCTTCATCTCCGATAGCGTCTTTACGGACATAAATCTGGATTTGACCTTTTAAGTCCTGAAGATGGGCAAATCCTGCTTTCCCTTTTCCGCGCTTCGTCATAATTCGTCCGGCAATCACTACTTCGTGTCCTGCCTCTTCCAGCTCTTCTTTAGAAAATCTATCATATTCTTTCACTATCTCTTCTGATAAATGTGTTCTTTCGAATCTCCCGCCGAATGGATCTATCCCATTATCACGGAAGTTTTGCATTTTTTGGCGCCTCACCAATAATTGATCATTTAACTCTTCTGACATTCCCTACACTCCTTTATTTATAACAACCACGCTCGTTCGTGTATTTATCTATTGTACACAATTTTTCTTCTTCCTACATAAAAAAAGCTGCCACAAATCTATGGCAGTTTAATTTTATTTATTACATAACATTGCCGACTGCTACGGGACACTTATTTTTCTGCACTTCTATCATATGGATCGCCACTATCTTCCTCAAGCAAAAATGAATCAACGCTATAATATGTTTTCCATAACTCAATACCTTCTCTTTGCGGCTCAATAAAATCTTGAGTAGGATCAAGCTCTAACAACGGCACTAAAACAAAAGCCCGTTCATACATGCGCGGATGGGGAATAGTCAACCTGTCTGTTTGCAGCTTGTCGTGATTAAAAAGCAAGATATCAAGATCAATCGTCCGTGGGCCCCATCGTATTTCACGTTTACGATCCAATTCACTTTCGACAGCCTGGCACACTTCAAGCAACTCCAGAGCAGAAAGATCTGTTTGTAAATAAACAACCATATTCAGAAATGGCTCCTGTTCAGTAAAGCCGATCGGTTCCGTCTCATATAAAGAAGATATTTTCAGCACATCAACTTTGTGGTGCTTCTCCAATAAACGGACTGCCTGCTTTAACATCTCCAGGCGATCACCCATATTCGAACCGAGTGACAAATAACTTTTATTCATACAAATTCTCCTCTGGCGATGTCGACCGCCACTGATTTGTAATGACCCGGAATAGGGGGATCTGGTTTAACCAATAGTACGCGTATTCCTTTTACTAAAGAAAACGCAGCTAGTACTTCAGAAGCGAGATTTTCCGCGACTGCCTCCAGAAGTTTTTTGGGCTCGCCTTCTATTACTGACTGGCATGTGTTATAAACTTCAACGTAATGAACCGTATGTTCCAAAGCATCTGTTTCTCCTGCCTTTTTCAAATCCACAGCCAATGAAACCGTCAGCCGAAATCGCTGGCCAAGTTTGGTTTCCTCCGGGAAAACTCCGTGATAGCCATAGAACTCCATTTCATTTAAATGAATATAATCCATTATTCCGCCTCCTGATATTTTACTTTGCCGTTTAGGATGTCTGTCATTCTCAATGCACGCACCGTTTCCAATACATCATGCACCCTAACGACGCTGCATCCTTTCCCGGCTCCATAGCAGGCTGTCGCCAAAGAACCTTCCAAGCGTTCATCTACCGGGACATCCAATACTTTTCCGATCAGTGATTTTCTGGATGTTCCCAATAAAACCGGATAACCTAAACCGACAAATTCCCCCAATAATTGCATCATCTTGATATTTTGGTGTGTGTCCTTTCCAAAACCGATGCCCGGATCGAGCCAGATCTGCTCTTTTTTTACACCCGCTTGTATAGCTGTCCGAATGCTTTTATCAATATCACTTTTCACTTCATCCCAGAAATCAGTATATAACGTATCGTTACGGTTATGCATCAAAATTAGCGGCACCTGATGTTTTGCTGCGACTGCCGCTATGGCGGGATCGTATTTCGCTCCCCAAATGTCATTGATAATGTCGGCTCCGGCGGCTATTGCTGCTTCTGCGACTTGTGATTTATACGTATCAATGGAAAGAACTATATCTAACTCTTCTTTTATCGCCTTGATGGCTGGGACTACCCGCGCGATTTCTTCTTCGATAGATATCTGTTGGTGGCCGGGACGGGTGGATTCACCACCAACATCTATAATATCAGCCCCCTCTTCCACCATTTTTTGGGCGTGTGCAACCGCATTCTCCAAAAAACTATACTTTCCGCCATCGGAAAATGAATCCGGAGTGACATTGAGTATCCCCATCACAAGGGTTTTTCCAGTAAAATCAATATTCAAAATCGGCACCTTCCATTTCACTCGCCGGTTATTTTATTTCCCGGGAAATGTTCTATGTATCCATCTTACCGTGATAGACGTTTTTTACACAATAAAAGGGCACGCCGGAGCATGCCCTTAGGAAATTCTTCAGTTATTTTCTTCGAATTGATACAACGGGGTGCTCAGGTAGCGTTCGCCATTCGATGGAAGAACGGCCAGCACTTTTTTACCTTTGCCCAAACGTTTCGCCAATTCAAGTGCTGCGTAAACTGCTGCACCGGAAGAAACTCCTCCAAGGATTCCTTCTTCACGGGCAACTTTCCGCGCAGTTTCATAAGACTGCTCATTCGATACTTGAATAACTTCATCGTAGATTTCTGTATTCAGTATTTGAGGGATGAAACCTGCCCCAATTCCCTGAATTTTATGCGGTCCCGGTTTACCGCCGGATAATACTGGTGAATCTGAGGGTTCCACAGCAGCAATCAGGATATTCGGGTAGTTCTCTTTCAATACCTGTCCGGCTCCTGTGATTGTGCCGCCGGTTCCGATGCCTGAAACGAAGGCATCCAGTTGGTCACCCATCGCTTCCACGATTTCAGGACCTGTTGTCAGGCGATGGATTTCCGGGTTCGCCTCATTATTGAATTGCTGAGGCATAAACCAATTGTTTTCAGTTGCCTGCTGTTCTGCCATTTTAATGGCGCCGTTCATGCCTTCCGCCCCCGGAGTCAAAATAAGTTCTGCTCCGTATGCACGAAGAAGGTTACGACGTTCCATGCTCATCGTATCCGGCATAACCAAAACCGCTTTATAGCCCTTGGCAGCTGCAATCATCGCCAAGCCGATACCGGTGTTTCCGCTGGTCGGTTCGATAATGACGTCGCCTTCTTTTAAATCTCCGGATTTTTCAGCCGCTTCGATCATGGATAAAGCAATGCGGTCTTTCACACTGCTGCCCGGGTTGAAATACTCCAATTTCAAATAAACTTCAGCGTCTTCGGGACCTGTCAGTCGGTTTAATTTCACAATAGGTGTCTGTCCAATCAAACCTGTAATATCATTTGCAATACGAGCCATTTTCAACACTCCTAATCCCTAGTAGTTTTATCGGCATTTCATTGACTTATCGTATCAATATTTATCCTTCACTGTCAAATTGCATGATTTATTCGCCGTAGAACCACTCGGTTTCAAATTCCCGCCAGAAAGCTTCCGGTGTAATCGACTGCGGCAATTGTTCAAGAGCGAGCTCCCGGCTTATGTGGCCCTCCACATCTTCATATGTAAAACTCTGGCCTTCCGCTTTTTCGGTAACCGAAATCACAGCTGTCCGCGCATCTGCCAGCGCCAACGGTTCGGACCAACCATCCTTTTCCACCGCGGTGACAGCATTTGCAATGGCTTCATCAATAGTGGATTGCCCCGGAACCACATATCCGATATCGCCACCCAGGCTTCCTGTCGACGTATCGACAGAACGTTCCCGTGCCAGCGCTTCAAACGAAGAGCCATTTTCAAGTTCCGCTATGACCGCCTGTGCTTCGTCTGCAGATTCCACTACAATCATACGGGTTTTATAGGAATCGGGAATATCGTATAACGACTGATTTTCCTGATAGAAAGATTCTATTGCACTTTCTTCAATCACGACATCTTTTGTCAGCACTTTCTCCAGGATCAACTGTGCCGTCACTCTTTCCCTCATTCGCTCAACATCCGAAGAATAAAGCGTTTGTTCGCTGCCGTCACGCGCCGAACGCATCATCGCGAGTTCAAGGTCGACTTCTTTATCATTGACTTTGATACCATATTCCTTTGCTGCCGTTTCCATCACTTTCAAATTCACCAGGTCAAGGAGGGTTTCCCGACCATGCTGTTCTTCCATAGCCGCCATCCATTCCTGGCGCGTAATTTCTTCGCCGCTGACGGAAGCTACTTCCTCATTGCCCCCCGGGTCGTTGGGAATCAGCCAGGCAATGAACCACAGCAAATTTCCTGCCAGTAGAATCAGCAGCAGAATCAGCAACGGCTTTGTCTTTAATCTTCTTCTCGGTCTGCCCGTTTCACCCGGTGATGTGCCGGGCCGACCCTTGTCATTGCTGTAACTCATCGATGAGCGCTTCCAATTCTTCTTTTGAATAATGATACGTTTCCAGACAAAAGTGACATTGAGTCTCAGCTGAGCCGTCTTCTTCGATCATTTTTTGGATTTCTTCTTTCCCCAATCCAATAATGCCTTCCGCAAAACGTTCTTTGGAACAATTGCATTCGAATTTCACCGGTATGCGATCCAGAATCTCTACGTTTCCTTCACCAAAAATCTCTTCTAAAATTTTTTCAGGGCTGTATCCCCGTTGAACCATTTTGGAAACTGGCTCTATGTTCGCCAAACTTTTTTCAAGTTTGTCAATCGCCGCTTCCTCTGCATCCGGCATTAATTGTACAATAAAACCACCTGCAGCCAGCACCGAATTATCGGTATCCACCAACACGCCGAGGCCGACAGAAGATGGAATTTGTTCAGATACAGCAAAATAATAAGTAAGATCTTCTGCGATCTCTCCTGACACAATCGGGCTCTGACCCGTGAAAAAGTCCCGCATACCGAGATCTTTGATTACCGAAAGCATGCCGTCTTTGCCGACTGCTCCGCTAACATCCAATTTTCCTTTGGCACTGAGATCGAGATGAGTTTGCGGATTTATTGCATAGCCACGGACACCGCCATGCGCATTGCTGTCCACCAGAATTGCACCAAGCGGTCCGCCGCCATCCATTTTCAAAACGACTTTGTCATTGCCTTTCAGCATAGCGCCGAACATTACGCCACCTGTCATCAACCGTCCAACAGCGGCTGTTGCAGTCGGCCACATCATATGCCTCTTCTGCGTTTCCCCTACCGTTTCCGTACTGTCCACCGCGAATACACGGACACTTCCTCCAAAAGCAAGGCCCCGCACTAAATAATCTGCCATACAAATCGTCCTTTCTTATAAAGCTTCATTGCGCTTATAAATCAAATGGAGGCCTTTCAATGTAAGAAACGGCTCCACTTTATCAATCAGCTTTGATTCAGCGGCTATTAACGATGCCATTCCACCGGTCGCGATGACTGTTGGAACTTCCATGCTCTGCTGTTTCATCCTGGTGATGATGCCTTCCGCCTGTCCGACAAAACCATAGACAATGCCCGCCTGCATGGCAGAAACCGTATTTTTGCCAACGACATTTTCCGGACGGGCAATTTCAATCCGAGGCAATTTTGCGGCACGGCTGTAAAGAGCTTCTGTTGAGATGCTGATGCCCGGAGCAATTGCCCCGCCCATGTATTGATTGGCTTCATTAACATAACAGTATGTCGTCGCTGTTCCGAAATCGACGATAATCAGCGGGCCTCCGAATTCATGAATTGCAGCCACGGCGTTAACGATGCGGTCCGCACCGACTTCCTTGGGATTATCGTATTTGATATTAAGGCCTGTCTTTAGACCCGGCCCCACAACCTGCGGCTTGATGCCAAAATATTTCAGAGCCATGCGTTCCAATGAAAACATGATGGGCGGAACCACCGACGACATGATGATGCCTTTGACATCGGTGAATTTTAAGCCGGCGTCCTGCAGAAACGCTTTGACCTGCATGCCATATTCGTCTTCCGTTTTATGGCGGTCTGTTTCCATGCGCCAATGCTGGGTTAACACATTTTGGTCGTAAATGCCCATAACGATATTGCTGTTTCCGATGTCCATTACTAAAATCATTTTGCGCTCCCCATTTATCTGCAATTTTCCAAAATATCATACCATAGTTTCATGGGAAAGAAAAAAGCTGGCCGCCTCTTCCGTAACGGAATTGGACAACCAGCTTACTAAATTTATTTGCGGTCTTCATGGATAGGATCTTTTACTCTGTCAGATGATGGTTCTTCACTTGGAAGATCCCCAGCTGAAGGGTCGCTTGGTGCTCCTGTTACATCAGGAGCTTCCCCATCTTTATCCAGATCAACCGTTTTGTCTTCATATTCACCGTTCAATGCTTCATATGAACGCTCCGGCAATGTGCCGTGCTCTTTCAAATGCTGAATTTGACCGGCATCCAATGTTTCAATTTCAAGCAATGTACTCGCAAGCAATTCAAGAAGGTCTTTGTGTTCAGTAAGAATCTCTTTTGTGCGAATGTACTGCTCTTTGATGATGCGTTGGATTTCCTGATCAATTTCAAATGCGATGGCGTCTGAATAATTCTGCTCTGAGTTAAAATCGCGGCCAAGGAAAACATTTCCGCCTTGTGCCTGACCGAATTGGATCGGTCCGATTTTGTCACTCATTCCGTATTCCGTCACCATGCTGCGGGCGATAGCCGTTGCACGCTGGAAATCGTTATGGGCGCCAGTTGAAACTTCGCCGAACGTTATGTCCTCAGCGACACGGCCGCCGAGCAAGCCGGCAATTTTATCAAGCAATTCCGGTTTTGTCATAAAGTAACGGTCTTCACGCGGCAGCATCACGGCATAACCGCCAGCTTGTCCACGCGGAACGATTGTTACTTTATGGACAATATCCGCGTCATCGAGTACCAAGCCGATGACCGTATGGCCGGATTCATGGTACGCGACGATATTGCGTTCTTTCTTCGAGATGACCCGATTCTTTTTGGCGGGACCTGCAATTACGCGGTCTGTCGCTTCATCGATATCGGACATATCGATTTTCAGTTTACTGCGACGGGCTGCAACCAGTGCTGCCTCGTTCAATAAATTCTCCAAATCGGCGCCTGAGAATCCTGGTGTACGTTGAGCGATTGCTTTCATGTCAACGGTTTCGTCAAGCGGCTTATTGCGTGCATGGACTTTCAATACTTCTTCGCGTCCTTTAACATCCGGACGGCCAACTGTAATCTGACGGTCAAAACGTCCTGGACGAAGAAGGGCCGGATCCAGAATATCCGGACGGTTTGTTGCTGCGATGATAATGATGCCTTCATTGGCACCAAAACCATCCATTTCAACCAATAATTGGTTCAATGTCTGTTCACGCTCATCATGTCCGCCGCCGAGGCCTGCGCCACGCTGGCGTCCAACTGCATCAATTTCATCGATGAAAATGATACATGGAGCATTTTTCTTGGCATTTTCGAACAAATCGCGGACACGGGATGCCCCGACCCCAACGAACATTTCCACGAAATCGGAACCACTGATTGAGAAGAACGGTGTTCCAGCTTCTCCTGCAACAGCACGGGCCAGCAATGTTTTACCGGTACCCGGAGGTCCGACAAGCAAAAGCCCTTTTGGAATACGTGCGCCGATATCGTCAAAACGACGGGGATCTTTCAGGAAGTCGACCACTTCGACCAACTCCTGTTTCTCTTCGTCCGCTCCTGCTACATCATTGAAGCGCACTTTTTGCTTCTGTTCGTCATACAGCTTCGCTTTACTTTTGCCGAAGTTCATCACACGGCCGCCTCCGCCGCCTTGTGACTGGTTTAGCAAGAAGAAGAAAAGGATGAAGATGATGATGAAGGGAATGATGCCTGTGAAGAATTGAACCCAACCGCTTGTCTGTGGTGCTTCCACATACGTGATTTCTGCACCGTCAGCCCGAGCAACGTCGTCAATCTGATTCATCAAAGCTTCATTTTCCAGCGGAATATTCGTTACAAATGACTCGTCCTCTTCATAGCCGTCGAGTGACCCTGTCACTTCATATACCATGGAAGTAGGCTGTATAGTCACTTCATCGATCTCTCCATTTTCCAACGCCTGCAAAAATTCGTTATATCCTATATCTTCAGTTGGTTGGCCACTGTTGTTAAATGTCCCCAGAATACCGATAATAACTAGGAAAATCAGTAAATAAAATATGGTGTATCGAAATATTCGATTCATCCCGAGCCTCCTCACAAAGTTTCCCAAAACTATACTAAATACTAACATAGGAACATTTAAGCATACAACGATAAGCACTCGCCTGACGAGGTTAATCGACAGACTGTGAATTTCTTATGTCTATTCCTATTCTCCGCTGTAAACCACTGGCTTGAGAATCCCGATATAAGGCAGGTTACGATATTTTTCCGCATAATCCAATCCGTAGCCGACAACAAATGCATCCGGTACTTCAAAGCCGATATAATCTGCTTTCAAATCCACTTTCCGGCCGGTCGGCTTGTCCAGCAAAGTGACGATTTTGATGGAATTTGCTTTCCGGTACTTGAAGAGGTCCACCAGATAGCTGAGTGTCAAACCGCTGTCGATGATATCTTCGATAATCAGCAGGTCCCGGCCTTCTACGCTGGCGTTCAGATCTTTAACGATTTTCACTTCCCCCGAAGAAACAGTGGCATTGCCATAACTTGAAACATCCATGAAATCCATTTCGACGTAACCGTCGAAGCGCTTCATCAAATCGCCCATGAAAGGCATGGCGCCTTTTAATACACCGATTGCCAATGGATATTTGTCTTTATAATCATTCGTCAGGATTTCGCCTAATTCACGGGCTTTTTCCTGAAGCCGTTCTTCGGAGATTAATATTTCTTCGATGTCTTTCTGCAACATAAGTGGGCCTCCTATAATTCGCTTCCGCGATCTTCACATTTTTGTTCCATAAGCACCCAATTGTCTTCGGGGCGCTGAATGACGCTGATATGCCTTGACGGGCGTAAACCCGGCACCAGCAGAATTTCGCCATGGCGGTCAGTAATGACTGGCCATCCCGAACGAAGAGGGGCAGGAACTTTTTCATCAATCATCAGCCTTGCGACTTTTTTTGGACTCGACATACCAGGCAGAGAGATACGATCACCCGGTAGTCTGCTGCGAATCTGCAGCTGCGGTTCGTCTTCACCTGAAAGGTACCAGGCGAAAACATTCGGCGATTCCTCAAAGTTGTGAGCAGAGACCAGTTTGTAACGAAAATTCTTTACCGCCACCGACCATTCATCACTGCGGATTTGCAGATCATACTCTTGTGGGGCGGCCTCCGGGTCTCGTTGGCTGAATAAAACACGATCATATTGCCGAACCATCATATATTTTTGGGGTAAATGCAGGAAAACGGTGCCGGACGAACTTTGCATCATTTCCTGTACTTGTTCGGCAAGTTGCCTTGTAACAGTTACTTGCTCACCAATATATAGATAGTTTAATAGTAGTAGAACCATTCTTTTTTGTAAAGCAGATGCATGGGATCTGAATCTTTCGGCAGACAATGCCATTTCCTGCTCTTCCGCTGAAAAGATTGAATCCAGTTTTTCCTGTGCCAACTCAGTCAGGAACTTTTGGTCTTCCTGCAAACTTTCGGATAATTCCACAAACTGTTTCGATACGTTAACGTTTTCTTTTTTTAATTCCGGTACGACATTTTTACGGATCCTGTTGCGTGTGTAATGATTTTCCACGTTGCTCGGATCTTCCCTGAACGGCACTGCATTTGTGCTGGCATACTCAGCAATTTCCTGTTTGGTTACTGCCAGCAGCGGTCGGACGAGCTTTCCTCTTCCAAACGGCCGGCTGGATGGCATGCCGAATGAACCCGATTGCAATGTTCCCCTCAATCCTGACATCAGGATCGTCTCGAGCTGGTCGTCTGCATGATGGGCGGTTGCGAGTTGAGTTGCACCGGTTGCATCCATCACTTCTTCAAAATATTTATACCGCTCCTGCCGGCAGACTTGCTGCTTGTTGCCGCCGGAGGTTTCAAGGATGGCGGGAATCGGAATATCGCGGCTGTGGAAGGGAATACCCCATTGTTCGCAGGTTTTTTCTGTAAACAGACGGTCTTCAATCGACTCGTTGCTCCGCAGCATATGATTGACGTGGACAGCTTCGACAGTGATCGACAGTGCGGCTTCATGTGTTTTCAAATAATGCAGCAAAACCATTGAATCGATTCCACCCGAGCAGCCGAGCAGCACGTGATCGCCGGATTCCAGCAGTTTGAATTTTGTCATATAATCTGTTATCTGCTCATGGAAATTCTTCACTTGGCGCCACCTCCCGTCGTAGTGCTATTATCCACTTTATTGGAATAAAAAATTTCTTGAAAGCGCAATTGACTTCCTGCCATTGCGTATAGTATGATATGAAATGTCCGTTTCAACAAGGCGGCGTAGCTCAGCTGGCTAGAGCGTACGGTTCATACCCGTGAGGTCGGGGGTTCGATCCCCTCTGCCGCCATCTTATAGAAATAAGCGTCCCTCTCGTGGGGACGCTTATTTTTTATGCTCTGTTTGCCAGGAATCCATCAATTTGGCGGCGGTGGTGCGCATCATGCGACAGCATGCCTTCGAAATATTCTGCTGCATCGGTTTGATGGCTGCCCACTGTAAAAGGCGCTTTGAAAACTGAAGGATCCATCTCTTCAATGGCTTTCGCCAGGAGTGCCCGCTGTTTTTGCGCGTTCGCAAGAACTGAAGGAAAGTGTGTCGTTTTGACATTTTCCACAGCTTTCCGGTTGAATGCATCCACATCCGAAAACGATTCGATCACCGCGCCTTCCTTCATCAAAGGCAAACGATCCTCACGCATAAACCGGTCCCATTCTCCAAGATGTGCAATGATTTCGGAAACAGACCATTTCCCTTCCGCGATCGGTGCATGTGCATCCTCATCCGAATTCACTCTTGTATTCAATGAAGCCAAATACGTTTCGTATTCCGTGAAAGCCTCCAGTAATTGCCCTTTTTCCATCTTCTTCACACTCCAGTAGAAATTTTATTAGAAAAAAACGCTTCCCGATTGAGAAGCGTTCCATTATCACTATGGTTCAGCTGCGCTGAAGCATCTTTCCATGCCATTAAAACAGCTAGCAAGTTAGCCTCTTTTTGCTCCTCGGCCACCGCGCTTGGATTCTGTAGCGCGTTTCAATGTCGTCATATTCTCTTCGCTGTCCTTCAGGAACTTCGCCATTTTTGTCTCAAAGTTCTCTTTCGGCGCGCGTTCGAATGAACGATTGCTTGGGCGTGGGCGTTGTGGTCGATCTGTAGCGCCGGCTGGCTGTGGTTTGGCTTTGCGAATGGAAAGGCCGATTTTACCGTCAGCTTCCACATTCATCACTTTCACTTCCACCATTTCCCCAACTTTCAAATGATCATTGATGTCTTTTACATAATTGTCGGCGACTTCACTAATATGCACGAGGCCTGTTGCACCAGTTGGAAGCTGAACGAACGCTCCAAAATTTGTAATACCTGTAACTTTACCTTCTAACTTGCTGCCTACTTCAATCGACATAAAAAAAATGCTCCTCCTTAAAAATTAAGATGGCTACTAAAAGCCATTTAGTTGTGAGACGGTTTTCCGTCACACTTTTAATTATAACCATGAAAAAAAGAGTGTCAACTGACTACTCTTTTCAACACGCTTTTTCTTCACTTTTCCGGTAATGTAAAGATGATTTCGCCATGTTCTGATACAAACAGCTCTTTTTTGGCCAATTTCGCCAAATATTCATCGTCATTCAGCAACAGGATCTGCTCTTCCAATTGCACTTGTTCTTTTTCGACTTCTTTCAGTGCAAGCTGCGCTTCTGCACGCAATTGCTCTTTTTCGGTCATCGTCTGGGATTGCGCATAAATTGTCGTGCCAATCCAGATGCTTGCCATGAGGACGATAAGCCCGAAAACGGCCAGTCTTCTGAACAGCCGGACCTTGTGGGCCATCTGTCTTTTTTCTTTTCGTTCCACCGAGCGGACATAGTCATTTTGTATTGAAGCGACTTCCGGCGCGGCGGTGGATTTTTCTCTCTTCAAACTCATGACTTGTTGCCCCCTTTGCTTACGTTGTAGCCATTATACATGAAAACCCTTTCTTTTATAAGGGTTTTTTTACACTTATTGAAAAATAAAATCCGTTCACCGAAGCCTTACGCTTCGTCATCAATGAATTCCGGCTCTACTTTATCCACTTTTTCTTCTTTCAAAATCGTGTACATATTCAACGTTTCTTCTTTGCGGACATTTTCTTTCAGCATATCCACCCGTACGGTCACCACTTTCTGGCCGAAACGGATCTGCAGTTCATCGTTTTCCTTAATGACCGAACTCGCTTTGGCTTTATTGCCGTTTACGGTGATCCGGCCCTGGTCTGCCACTTGTTTGGCCAATGTCCGACGTTTGATCAGCCGGGAAACTTTCAGGAATTTATCGAGGCGCATTGTTATTCTCCCTTTCTTGCCAAAATCTTGGCTTCGTTCCAAAAACTGTCCAACTGCTCCAATGTGTAATCACTGAAGCTGCCGGTTCCGTCGTTCACTTTTTTCTCTACGAAACTGAAGCGGCTGCGGAATTTGCGGTTGGCCTGGACCATCGCCTGCTCCGGAGAAAGATTATAGAACCTTGCGATATTGACGAGCGTAAACAGCAGATCCCCGAATTCGTCGAGTTGCTGTTCTTTTGAACCATTCGCCAGTTCGTTCCGGAATTCCTGCAGCTCTTCCTGAAATTTATTCCAGGCAGCTTCTGCGTCCGGCCATGTGAATCCAACCTTCGCCGCCCGTTTCTGGAAATTGAAAGACGTCGTGAGTGACGAACTGAAGCGCTCCTGGCCGTCCAATAGCGAATCGGCTACGGGTTTTTCCTGCGCTTTAATTTCCTGCCAATTGCTGACGACTTCGTCCGAGCCGCCGACTTGTGTGTCACTGAAGACATGGGGATGGCGGCGGATCATTTTGGCGCTGATCGCCTCGAGCACATCTTCAAGCTGGAAGTAGCCGTTGTCCTGCCCGATCTGCGAGTGCAGGAACACCTGCAATAAAACATCGCCCAGTTCTTCGGCAATGGCGTCGTCATCCTGCTCATCGATTGCCTGGAGCAGTTCATGCGCTTCTTCCATTAAATACGGCATCAGGCTCTCGTGTGTCTGCTCACGGTCCCACGGACAGCCGTCAGGACTGCGCAACTTGGCGATGACCGAGCGGAATGTCTGCCATTCCTTCAGCCGCTCCTGCATGTCTGTGGACGGCGGCACATAAACCGTCGTCAGATTGTCGATTTCAGCGGCACGATCAAGTTCATGGAGCGGCACCGTCCGCAATTTCTCGTCCGCAGAGCCGGCAGCCGTGACGATGGTGACGGGATAAGCGTCCGGGTATTTCTCCATTAGCGTCAGTTTGGCTTCCGAAGCGCTGAATGTGTCGTAAATCTGGGCGATGAGAATGTGCTGCGTCATGTTCAACCGATCACTTTCCATCGTTGTACCGTCCACCAATTGAAAACCGTCGATCGGATCGATGCGCAAAGCGCCGAACACCGCATCAAGAAAACTGCTGCCGCCTTCGATGATTAATTGGCAACTTCCCGACTCTTCCGCTTCGATAAGATGCTGCACCGTCTGTTCGGCAACAAGCGGATGGCCCGGGACCGCGTAGACGACAGGCCCTTCTGCTGAAAGTTCGAGCAGCGTGTCGGCAATTTCTTTGTAGACCGGCGCAAAGCTATCGTGTTTTTCATAAATTTCATCAAAACTTTTATACGCCAGGCCTTCCTCCACCAATTCGGTGAGCACCGGATGGTCGGCGGTCCGCACATACAAGCGTTCCGCATTTTTCAGTTTTTTATAAACACCGAGCGGCAGCTGGTCGAGGTCGCCAGCGCCGAGTCCGATAATATGGATCGTTTTCATCGCCCATCACCTTTTTTCTTTAAATTGATTGCCAGTTGCAGTTTGGCCATTTTCCTTCCGAACGGCATGATATACCATTGTTTTTCCGTAATGATGCGACTCCGCGCAATTAACAGCAGGAAGACAGCTGCGCCCAAAAGCACCGCTGTCAGCGCAGTTAAGGTTGCCGCAAAGCGGCTCGACAATTCGTCGAATAGCGTCCAGTCCGCTAAAATCGCCCACCCGAGAACCACTGCGCCCATCAAGGCCGACGCCGCAAACAGCCAACCATAAAAACGAGGGGGCGCAAATTGCAGCGGCCATTGTGTTTTAAAATAAATCACCAGACCGCAGACAATGAACGCAAGCCCCAGATTTCCCGCCAGCGCTGCACCCATCACGCCGTAAAGCGGAATCAGCAGCCAGTTGCCGATGATTTTCACCATCAGTCCGCCCGCCATCAGGAGGGCGGGCACGCGGATTTTTCCGATGCCGTGGAGCAGCGCAGTGAGTATCAACAACAGCGACATCCAAACAATCTGCCAGCTGAAGACGATGAGCGCGGCCGATTGTTCCCTCGTCTGAAACAGCATTTCATTGACATAGGGCATGACAAACGTCAGTCCGGCTGCGGCAGCGACGGCGAACAACAGCGAAATACGGTAAGCGAGTTTGGCATAAAGTTCTGCCGAACGGCCATTTCTTTTTCGCTGCATCTGCGCGACCAGCGGCACAATTGAAAGCGCCAAAGAAGTAGCCACCAGCAAACCAAACTGGGCAAGCGGCTGGCCGCGGTCGTAGATGCCTTTTTGTTCCATAGCCTGAAGCGTTTCGAATCCGCTCGCTTCGAGAAGGCGGAAGACGCTGAACGAATCCGCCATCTGGAAAATCAGCAGAATCAACGAACTCATACTGACAGTCAGGCTGATTGCCAGTAATTTTTTTATAGTCTGCCATAAATGGATCGTAGCGGGCTGCGGATGCCAGCTGACATTCTTATAGAAATAAACGAGCAACAAACCGACTGCCGCCAGTTCCCCTATAACCGCACCGGACATTGCCGCCTGACCCGCCGTATAGAGTGAAAATCCATTCGCAATGACAATCCAGGTGCCCAGCAGTATAACTGCTACACGGATTGCCTGCTCAGTGACTTGTGCATAGGCGACAGGCTGCATCTGGCTTCCCGCCTGAAAATAACCTTTCATCACCGCGAGAGGCGCCATCAGCAACACGGCAAAAGAGCCGACTTTCAATAATGCGCTTAACCCGGCATCACCCATCCACGCCGCAAGCAGGTCTGCACCGAGAAAGAGCACAGCAAAAATCGACAGTGAGATTCCAGCAATCATCCAGAAAGCGATGCGGAGGATTGCACGATGCTCCTGTTGATCGGAATCCGCAAGCATTTTTGAAACGGCCACCGCAAATCCGTAAGATGTCCAGATGCCGAAAACTGCAATGAACGGATAGACCTGCTGATAAATATAGAAGCCCCGGTCCCCGACCATATTCTGAAATGGCACCCGGTAGACCGCACTGAGGATTTTCACGACCAGGCCGGCCAGCGTCAGAAGGACCGCACCTTTCATAAATGATTTCATCGCACCTTCTGTATTCAACCGGCTTCACCCATTCCATCCATCCCTTTAATTTGACGTTTCCACTTCCCGGAGAGATTCCGGCAGTAATTTCATCATCCCTTCAAGGACATCGAACGGATGGTGTTTGGCGCTTTTATTTTCATCGATTGTCATGACGAGCTGCTGGCCGGCTATGGTAAAGCCGACTGCGCGGCCGAAAGCGGCCGATTCTTCGACCAGCTTGCCGCCATTGACGGCTGCTGTACCTTTTTCGCTGAGTTTGATGGCGATGATTTTGCCATTTTGCTTGATCGACTCGACGCCCACCTGGCGTCCCCATACTTTCATCAGGGCGATGCGCAGGAGACGGTCGGCCTCCAGCGGCATATCGCCGAAACGGTCAATCAGTTCATCCTGCAGTTCCGACACTTCCTCGGCGTCATCGATGCCTTTGACCCGTTTGTACATCTGGATTTTCTGGTAACCGTCGCTAATGTAGGAATCCGGAATATAGGCATCGGTATCAAGCGAAATTTCAATTTCCTGAACCGGTTCTTTTTTGACACCGCTCTGGCGTTCTTCAATCGCTTCTTCGAGCATTTGCGAGTACAGATCAAAACCGACGGAGTCAATAAAGCCGTGCTGCTGGGAACCAAGAAGATTCCCGGCGCCGCGGATCGTCAAATCACGCATCGCAATCTTAAAGCCTGAACCGAGCTCAGTGAATTCCTTGATGGCCATCAGTCGTTTCTCAGCGACGTCCGTCAGCACTTTGTCGCGCTGATACATGAAATATGCATAGGCGACGCGGCTTGAACGCCCGACACGTCCGCGAAGCTGATAAAGTTGCGATAAACCCATGCGGTCGGCGTTTTCGACAATCAGCGTGTTGACGTTCGGAATATCGATGCCGGTTTCAATGATGGTGGTCGTCACCAATACATCATAATCACCGTCAAGGAAATTCAGAATTACTGATTCCAGTTCGGTTTCAGACATCTGTCCGTGGGCATAGCCGATGCGGGCTTCCGGCACCAATTGCTGAAGCTCTTCCACTTTTCGTGTCATGTCCCCGACACGGTTGTATAAATAAAACACCTGGCCGCTGCGCGCCATTTCCCGTTCGATTGCTTCACGCACAAGCGCACCGTTCTGTTCCATCACATAACTTTGGACCGGAAAGCGGTTGGCCGGCGGCGTTTCAATGACCGACAGATCCCTTACGCCGATCATCGACATATGAAGCGTCCGCGGAATCGGCGTTGCCGTCAGCGTCAGCACATCGACATTGGCCTTCATTTGTTTGATCTTCTCTTTATGGGTGACACCAAAACGCTGTTCTTCATCGATGATCAATAAGCCGAGATCTTTATAGTGCATATCTTTCGACAGGATCCGGTGTGTGCCGACGACAATGTCCACGGAGCCATTTTTCAATCCTTTGACCGTTTCCGTCTGCTGCTTTTTCGATCGGAAGCGGCTCATGAGGCCCACTTCCATCGGATAATCTTTAAAGCGTTCACTCATCGTCTCGAAATGCTGCTGTGCGAGAATCGTCGTCGGTACCAGGAACGCGACCTGCTTGCCGTCGAGTACGGCTTTGAAAGCGGCGCGTATCGCCACTTCTGTTTTGCCGTATCCGACATCGCCGCAAATCAGACGGTCCATCGGACGTTCTTTCTCCATATCCTTTTTGACTTCATTGATGGAACGCAATTGGTCCACCGTTTCGTCGTACGGGAATTCGGATTCAAACTGTTGCTGCATGTCCTGCTCTTTCGAGAATGAGAAACCTTTCAACGCTTCGCGTTCGGCATAAAGTTTGATCAGATCATCCGCAATGTCCTGTACCGCTTTCGAAACTTTGGCGCGCGTTTTTTTCCATTCGGCGCCGCCCATTTTATGAAGCTTCGGCTCTTTTTCTTCCGAAGCGATGTATTTTTGGATCAGGTCGATCTGGTCGACCGGCACAAACAGTTTATCGTCCGCTTTGTAGACGATGTGCAGATAGTCTTTATGAACACCTTTCACTTCCAGCGTTTCGATTCCGACATAACGGCCGATTCCGTGGTGGACGTGAACGATATAATCGCCCGGTTTGATCTCCGAATAGCTTTTGATGCGTTCGGCATTGGTCAATTTTTGCGCACGTGTCTTCCTCTTCGCCTGCTGCTTGAACAATTCGGAATCGGTGATAACTGCAAAACGCTGCAGGGACATTTCAAACCCGTTGGACAGCTCGCCATCCGCAAGATAAACTTTACCCGGCTGGACGTGGGTCGAAGGAGTCAGAATCTCGCTTTCCACTCCATAATCTTCCAGCACTGAGCGGACTTTGCGCAGCCGCTCCTCACCTTCCGCTACGACAAAAACACGGAATTTCCCCATAACCCAACGTTCCATTTCCGCCTGCAATAAATTCATCTGGCCGTGGAACGATTGCATCGGTTTGCTGGAAAAGGCGACGGATTTTTTGACCGTCACCATCGGGAAGGTCCGGACGAATAGCGACATATATGTCGCTTTCTGCTCCAATTGGCTGATCACTTCGCGGAATGTGTGGGATAAGTTGATGCCCTGCAAAAATTTGCCTTCTTCCAATAACGAAACGACCCAGTCGCCTTCTTCGCGTTCCAGTGTTTCCGTCATTTCCTGAATGCGGCCCAATTCGTCAAAAAACACATACCCATTTCCCGGGAAATAATCGCCGAGAAACGCCGATTGGGTTTCCACCAGCGAGGCATATTTCGCCGCTTGGTCCGGTATATCTCCCTGGCGCAAGGTATCAATATCATGCTGAATGAACTGCAGCAATAACCCTTTCGTATCGTCAGCCTTTGTTTTCTTTAGCGTAACCGCCAGTTGCTCTTCGATGCAGTCCGCCAACGCGCTTCGCTGCGCCGGGTCCAGCACCAGCTCACTTGCCGGCAAAATGCATAAAGAACTGATTTTTTTCAATGAACGCTGGTCTTCCGCATTAAAAATGCGAATCGAGTCGACATCCGTATCGAATAATTCCACCCGTACCGGATGCTCGAAATTCAATGGGTAAATATCCAGAATGCCTCCGCGCAGCGCAAACTCCCCGGGGGCAGTCACCATCGTCGTACGGGAATACCCCATAGCCACCAGTTTCAACAGCCATTCATCGGTATCAAGCTCTTCGCCGTCTTCCACGCGCAAAGTCGATGCGTCCCATTGTTCTCTTGATGGCAATAATTTGCGCATACCGGCTACCGGTGTGATATACACACCTTTTCCGTTATTCGCCATATGGTCCAGTGTGTCAATGCGGTGGGCCCGCAATTCCGGCCCCGAGAAAGAAACATCCGCCGCAATCAATTCTTCGGCCGGATACAAATGGACAAGCTCTTCCCCCAATAATTTCACAAGATCGTCGTAGACACGCTGGGCATGCAATAAATTCGGTGTGACAATCAACAGCGGCGCATCCAGTTCCCCGTAAAGCGTACGGTAGAAAAATGTGCGTCCGCTCCCCGACAACCCCGAAACCAGCTGTTGGTCCTGTCCTTTTTTCAAATCAGCAATTAAATTTTGTACATGAGAATCCTCTGAAAATGCCTGTAAAATATGATTCATGAAGATTCCTCCTCTCCCGGGAAACAGAAAAAAGCTCTGAACGCGGTTTGCGCCAAAGCGGTTCTATGCTCCATTGAATTTGGTCATTACTTCGATAAACGGTTTGGCGAGCCAGAATTCACAGGCTTCCGCACTTCTTTGCACAGCTTCTGCCATATCCGCACTTTCCTCTTTTGAAAATCTGGATAAGACGTAATCCGGTACTTTCATTCCGGCAGGCGGACGATCGATGCCGATGCGGATCCGGTTGAAATTCTGCGTTCCCAGATGCTGAATAAGGGACTTGATGCCGTTATGTCCGCCGGCACTGCCTCTTTGCCGCAGCCGTAATTGGCCGGTCGGCAAGTCGAGATCATCGTAAATTACAATGATGTCGTCAATGCCGATATCGTAATAGTCCATCACTGCACTGACGCTTTCGCCGGATAAATTCATATACGTCAACGGCTTCAGCAGCATCACTTTGCCTTCCGGACGATGAATTACCGAATGCATGCCTTTGAATTTCGCCTGTGTCAGCGGTGCATTCCATTTTGATGCCAGATGGTCGATAACGTGGAAGCCGATATTATGCCGGGTCTGTTCGTATGTCTTGCCTGGATTGCCCAGGCCGATAATCAATTTCATCGCAACTCGTCCTTTGCTGTTCACTGCTGTCTATTTTATCATATGAAGCTGTTAAAGAAAAAACGGAGACTGCCAGAAGACAGTCCCCGTTTTCTTCTGTTGTAATTTTAAGCTTCTTTTTCAGAATCCGACTCTTCGTCACTGCCGACAACTTCCGGCTCAGCGCCTTCAGTTTCAGGAGTTTCTTCAAGCTCGTCAATTTCTTCCTGTGTACGTGGTGCTGTCACAGAAACTAACAGGAAATCATCTTCATCAAGAATTTCAAACGATACTGTATCCCGGATATCTCCGACAGACAAGTGATCGCCGATTTCAAGTTTGCTGACATCCACATCAAGTGAATCCGGAATTTCCGAAGGTTTCACTTTGATATGAACTTCGCGGTTCGGCTGGTTTACGATGCCGTTTTCTTTCTCGCCTGCAGCTTCGCCCACTGTGTGGACTGTTACAGCGATTTCAAGCTCGTCAGACATATTGATTGCCAAAAAGTCGACGTGTTTGAAATTGCCTTTTAACGCGTCCATTTGATAATCACTTAAAACCACATTGTACTTTGTGCCGTCCAAGTCTAAATTGATGACACCATTGCGTCCTGATTCGCGCAAAGTTTTGATCAAATCTATTTCAGACACAGTAAGTGGCGTCGTTTCAGCCTGATAACCATAGACGATTCCTGGTACATTACCCTTGCTTCGCAGTTCTGTCAGTGCCGAGTTCGGTGTACCGCTTTCTCTTTTTTGTGCTTTCATTTTTGTAGCCATATCCATTTCAACCTCCAAATTTTATAAATCCATATAAATGTCCGTAATCAGTATATACCCTTAAAGCCGTAACATCAAACCGGGCAGCGTAAAGTCAGGGTTTTCTGCTCAATCGAAAAGCGTGCTGACTGATTTTTGTTCGTGTACACGAACAATTGTTTCCGCCAATAGCTTAGCTACAGACAATTGTTTTATTTTCGGAGAATTTTTTTCTTCCGGCAAAGCGATTGAGTTGGTGATGATCAATTCTTTAATGACCGAGTCATCAATGCGCTGAATAGCCGGGCCAGAAAGAACCGGATGCGTACAGCAAGCGTAAACTTCTTTCGCTCCGCTTTCGATCAGGGCACTGGCCGCAATTGAAATGGTACCGGCTGTATCGATGATGTCATCAATGATGATGGCCGTTTTGCCTTCCACATTACCGACGATGTTCATCACCTCGGCCACGTTCGGGCGCGGACGGCGTTTATCGATGATGGCAATCGGCGCTTTCAGGCGATCCGCCATTTTGCGGGCGCGCGTCACACCGCCGTGATCCGGTGAAACGACGATGACATTTTCAAGGTCGATGCCGCTTTCGTTCAGGAAATACTCAGAAAGAAGAGGTACTGCCACTAAATGGTCGATCAAAATATCAAAGAAGCCCTGGATTTGGGGCGCATGCAGATCCAGTACAACCACGCGTGTAGCTCCGGCCGTCTCCAAAAGGTTCGCTACCAGTTTTGCCGTAATCGGCTCACGCGAGCGTGCTTTGCGGTCCTGGCGGGCATAACCGTAATACGGGATGACGACGTTGACTGTGCGGGCTGAAGCACGTTTGACCGCATCGATCATGATCAACAGCTCCATCAGGTTTTCGTTGACAGGCTGTGAAGTCGATTGAACGATGAAGACATCGTAGCCACGAATGCTTTCTTCGATGTTTATTTGAATTTCTCCGTCGCTGAAGTGCGTAACCGAACTCTTTCCGAGCGGAATTCCCACGTTGTCGGCAATTTCCTCCGCTAATTCCCTATTCGAATTCAATGAAAAGATTTTCAGTTTACTGTCTGCATTTTGATAACCCATTAAGGTGTACCTCCTATTTTTTCACGTTTAGTTTTGAAGCATAGCCTTCTTTATTTTCCTGGCGGGCACGCGCAATTGCGAGGGCTTCAGCCGGAACATCCTTGGAAATCGTCGAGCCTGCCGCAACATACGAACCTTTGCCAATGGTAACCGGCGCAATCAGGTTTGAATTACAGCCAATAAATGAATCATCTTCAATTTTCGTGAAGTGCTTGTTTTTACCGTCATAGTTAACTGTGATCGTGCCACAGCCGATATTGACGTTCGTTCCGACTTCCGCATCCCCGATATAGCTCAAGTGGGAAATTTTACTGCCATTGCCAAGCGCAGCTTTTTTCACTTCGACAAAATTACCGATTTTGACGCTGTCGCCCAAGTTGCTGTCAGGGCGAACGTGCGCAAATGGGCCGACCGTCGTATCTGTTCCGATGATGCTGTTATAGACTTCAGAAGAACGGATTTCCGTACGGTTTCCGATCGTGCTCGACACGATGCGGCTGTTAGAGGAAATGAAACAGTCTTCTCCGATTACCGTCCGGCCTTCGATCATGACGTTCGGGTGGAGCACCGTATCTGCTCCGATCTCAGCTTCTGCACTTATATAAGTGGAAGCCGGGTCGATGATGGAAACACCGTTACGCATATGTTTTTCAGCTATCCGTGCCCGCATGATGCCCTCTGCCTGGCTCAATGCCACACGGTCGTTAACGCCGAGCGTTTCTTCAAAGCTGTCCGTCGCATAAGCCGCGACGGTAACTTGTTGTTTCTGGAGGATTTCAATAACATCCGGCAAATAAAACTCACCCTGGACATTGTCATTTGAAACCAGCTTCAGCGCTTCGAACAAGGATTCATTGTCAAAGCAGTAAGTGCCCGTGTTGATTTCCTTCACTTGCTGTTCTTCGGGTGCTGCATCTTTCTGCTCAACAATTTTTGACACCTGCCCGCTGTTGTCGCGGATGATGCGGCCATAGCCTGTCGGGTTGTCAGCAATTGCTGTAAGAATCGTGGCTTTGGCTTCTGTAGCTTTATGATGATCAAGAAGTGCCTGCATCGTCTCCGTACGGATCAGCGGTGTGTCTCCGCAAACCACCAAAGTCGTACCCGGCTTCCCTTCGATTAATGAAGCCGCTTGCTGAACAGCATGCGCTGTGCCGAGTTGTTCTTCCTGGAGCGCATATTCGCTGCTGTCTCCCAGTTGGTCGCGTACCTTTTCCGCGCCATGCCCGACAATCGTCACGATTTTTTCAACGCCGAGCTGTGAAACGTTGCCGGTCACATGCTCGACCATTGCCATTCCACAAACCGGGTGCAGCACTTTATACAATTTGGATTTCATCCGCGTGCCTTGTCCGGCCGCCAGAATTACTGCGTATGTATTCGTCATGTCTTGATCCTCCATCCATATATTTGTCGTCAAATTCTTTCTATTATTAATGAAGCCTATGCATCTGAGCGCAAAAAAAAGCCGTTGCGGCATATTCCCCTGCATGGCTTTGTTAGACTCAGCGCATGCGTTTTCTCTCTATAAGACGGCACCGCCATTCGGCTATATATCGTCCCGCTTTTCTTAACTATATCGGAAAAACCTTGATTTTTCAAGGTTCAAAGAAGTTCGGCCGACTCTTTGCGACGAAGCCAGCGCAGCGATGCAGGAGCAAGACGGTTGAGCCGATGTAAGGGCGCCGGAGACTGAACACTGAAAACATAAGCTCAAACAAAAAAGAGCCCGATTATGCCTCAGGCTCTTCTGTCATTTTGGTTTATGCCCTTGCTTCTTCAAAGACAGGGTCAATCTCACTTTGTTCATATGCAGTCAACACAGCTTGCTGAAGTTTCCCTCGCGTTCCTGAATTGATCGGATGCGCTATATCTCTAAATTCGCCATCCGGAGTCCTTTTGCTGGGCATTGCTACGAACAGACCTTCATTGCCATCAATCACCCGAATATCATGCACAACAAATTCGTTGTCCAGGGTGATGGAAGCGATTGCTCTCATCCGGCCATCCGTTTGTACCCGTCTCAACCTCACATCAGTTACTTCCATTCTCTCATCACCTCTCCCCTAAGATGCTATTTTTGTAGCTATTAAACGTATTCGCTATTAAGGACTAAACTCCTTCATAAAATACAAAATTTATTAGAATATTTTGTTTTTATGATAAAAAAATAAAGCTGCCTGTTAATGGCAGCTTCGTTTCCTTACTTAACGTTCGCAATAACTTCGATTTCAACCCTTACGTCTTTCGGCAGCCTCGCCACTTCCACTGTAGAGCGGGCAGGCTTGTGATCGCCGAAATAAGAGGCGTAGATTTCATTCAGCGCAGCAAAATCGTTCATATCTTTGATGAACACGGTTGTTTTGATGACTTGCTCAAGTGATGAACCGGCTTCAGCAAGCACCGCTTTCAAATTGGCGAAAACCTGATGGGTTTGATCCGAAATTGAATCTCCTGCGATTTCCCCAGCAGGCGTCAACGGAATCTGTCCCGAACTATAGAACATATCGCCTGACACCACACCTTGTGAATAGGGGCCGATTGCTGCGGCCGCTCCTTCAGTTGCTACATATTTCATCTTAAAAACCTCCATTCGAGAAATAATTGCCTTCTTGCAATTCGATTTTCCGTTCTTTTTCGCTGACTTCACGCAACTTGACGAGTGACAGGTATTTTTCGACGAGCTGCTCGTCTTTATGTTCCGCTTCCACGAGCACCGCAACGCCGGCAAGCGTGCATTCGAATTCTTCCAACAGATTCTTCATGCCGTTCATCGTACCGCCGACCTTCATGAAATCGTCGGTGATCAGCACACGCTGGCCGCTCTTCATGCTGCGCTTCGACAACACCATCGTCTGGATGCGGCGGGAAGAGCCCGACACGTAATTGATGCTGACAGTGGAGCCTTCCGTCACTTTGCTGTCACGCCGCACAATGACGACCGGCACATTCAGATGCCGTGCGATGGCGTGGGCGATCGGAATGCCTTTTGTCGCAACGGTCATGATGACATCGATTTTTTGATGCGCAAATGCCGTAGCGAAAACTTTGCCGATGCGGTTCATCATATCCGGATTGCCGAGCACATCGGTCATATACAGATAACCGCCTGGCAACAGCCGATCTGAATGGCTCAATTCATTGATCAGTTCCTGCATGATGTTTCTGATTTCCGGTTCCTGCAATTTGGGGATATATTTCACGCCCCCTGCAGCGCCTGGTACAGTAGCCAATAAACCGATGCCCTTTTCTTCGAATGTCTCCTTGATGATGCCAAGATCTTCGCTGATAGAGGATTTGGCCGAGTCATACAAATCAGCAAAATATGTGAGCGGAATCAATTTATGCGGATGTTCCAATAAATGATGCGTCATGTCTACTAAACGTTCACTGCGCTTCCACTTCATTTTCCACTCTCCTAAACACGAATGATTTATAGAAAACTTACCATAATTATCCGCCTTTAAGCAAGTGGACTCCGCTCGCCCACCAGCCTTACCGCATATACTTCCGCACAGAACCCGCGCAAGCCATTATAGATGCGTGGAATGCGGGCTTCCTGCTGCACCAATCCAAAGACAGTCGGTCCGCTGCCGCTCATCAGAACGGCATCCGCTCCGAATTTCTTCATCTGCTCTTTGATTTGCGCCACTTCGGGATAGAGCGACAGGGTGACACTTTCCAATGCATTCCCTAAGTTTGCGCAGACAGCGGCATAGTCTTTATTTTCGATGGCTTCGATCATTTTTTGGGTATTGGGATGCTCCGCTTTATTGACATCAAATGCCCCGTAAACTTCAGCAGTTGAAACGCCGATGGTCGGCTTGGCTAAGATGACCCAGCAATTCGGCGGTGTCGGAAGCTGTTGGATGATTTCTCCGCGGCCTTTTGCGAGTGCCGTTCCCCCGTAAACGCAGAATGCCACATCAGATCCGATTTTCGTGCCAAGCTCTGCCAGTTCGTCCAGTGACAAATTCAGGTTCCATAATTTGTTCAATCCTTTTAATGTGGCCGCAGCGTCACTGCTGCCACCGGCAAGTCCAGCCGCAACCGGAATCTGTTTATCCAATTTGATCACGACACCGGCTTTGATGTGGTAGGTGTCTTTCAATAATTTCGCTGCCTGATAGGCAAGATTCCGTGAATCGTTCGGCACAAAACGATCGGCTGATTCGATATGGATGCCGTGTTCCGTTTCTTTTAAACCGATACGGTCCGCAAGATCCACAGTGGTCATGATCATTTCGACCTCATGGTAATTGTCAGGTCTTTTATGTAATACATCCAATGTTAAGTTGATTTTGGCAGGTGCCTTTACATAGAGCATCTCCACTGTCTCCTTTTTAATTCTGATGAAAACTATTTTAACACAAGAGGGCCGATTCGGGAGTTTTTGGGAAAAGAAACAAAAAGCCCATACACTGCCGAAGCCGGCAAGGTATGGGCTACAAAATAAAAATATGGATATAGTTCGATTATTTAACGACCAAAGCGTCTTCTGTTCCTTCATACACAGTGATTTCCACTGCTTCTGTCAGGATGTCCGCGTAGCTGTAGGACACTCTTTCAAATGCATGTTCATCTTGATCTAACTCAATTACGAACACGGAGTGATATGTTTCGCGCAGGATTCCGGCACGTTCGACCGTTTTCTTGCGACCTCCGTTTGCTTTCAACAGCAATCGTTTCCCTAAATGCAAATCCAACGACTTTTTGATATCCGCCAAAGTTTTGGGCATTTTGACCACACCTCACTATAAATAAACCTTACTACAAAATGCCCAAATTGTCAAATAAATTTTTAATTTTAGCTCGGAATCCCCTTGGTGTCAATATTTATTTATCCGAAATATCTTTTTTTATGCGAGTTGTGCCTGTTTTCCAACAAATTTTCGTAAATCAGCCGAAATAGCTGTAAAGCCTGTCCGCCAGACCCCCGAATTCTTTGATGCTCAAGGTTTCACCACGGCGTGCCGGTTCGATTCCCGCCTCTTCCAGCGCTTTCAGGATCAGCTCTTTCTTTTCTTTGCCATTGGGCATTACCGCCTGCAGATTATTGAAGATCGTTTTTCTGCGCTGCACGAAAGAACCTCTTGTCACCTTGAAGAAAAAGTCCTCGTCGATAACTTCCACTTGCGGCGTTGTGCGCTTCGTCATGCGGATAACTGCTGAATCGACATTCGGCTGCGGCATGAAGACGCTCTTCGGCACCGTCAAGGCCATTTCCGCTTCTGTATAGTACTGGATTGCAATCGACAGGGAACCATATGCTTTCGTTCCCGGTTTTGCCGTAATCCGCTCCGCCACTTCTTTCTGCAGCATGACCACCAGGCCGCGAATCGGCAGTTTCTCCATTAATAACTTCATGATGATCGGAGTCGTTACATAATAGGGCAGATTCGCCACGACAACTATATCTTCATAGCCTGCAAGTTCTGTTTCAATCGCTTCCTCCACATTCGCTTTCAGGATATCTGAGTGGATGATGCTGATATTGTCGTAAGGAGACAGCGTGTCGTCGAGCACGGGCAACAGCCGTTGATCGATTTCAAAAGCGAGCACCTTGCCGGCTTCACGGGCCAGATGTTCCGTTAAAGCCCCGATTCCCGGGCCTATTTCGATTGCCGCGGATTGTTTTGTCAAACCTGCTTGACCCACGATTTTACGTAAAATGTTCGGGTCGATCAGAAAGTTCTGGCCCAAACTCTTTTTAACCGTTAAGCCGTGTTTCGCCATGATTTCCTGTGTTCTTATGGGTGTAGCTATATCTTTCATCATTTGGGTTCCTCCTGATTGAGCGCCTGCACCGCTTCGATGAATTGCTGTTTCGTTATGCCGAACATATGCAGCCGCTTGGCAAGTTGTTTGCCATTCGTATAGCCGATCTGCAGCCGATTGCCGAGTTCGGTGCGGCGCTGCCTTGCCTGCGGATGGCCGATCAGACGGGCTGTCAGCAGATCTTCCAGGGTGATTTCCGCTGGTGCTTCATTGTTCCATAATGTATGGACCGCAGCCAGCGCTTCCCGGATGTCTTCGTCTTTGGCATGTTCGATGCCCAGGCCTTTGCCGTTTTTGGCGATGGTTTTTTCTTTGGCCAAAAATGCGTGCTTGGCAGTCGGCACATATTCTTCAATAATAGCACGGATTCGTCTGCCGGGGTAATCGGGGTCAGTGAACACAATGACACCGCGTTTGGCGGCGGCGTGGGCGATTTTCTTCAATGTTTCTTCAGAGATTGCGGAGCCGTTGGTTTCAATGGTGTCCGCCTGCACCGCGCGCTTGATGGCCACGGTGTCGTCTTTCCCTTCCACGACGATCACTTCTTTTATCTTCATTTACTTTCCTCGTTTCAAAACTGTTTGTTTTATATTTGTTGAACAGGAATTATTACGCCGATTGTAAAATTAAGCTAGACAACTGAAAAAGCCATTCGTGGTACACTCAAAATGTATTTTCCGACCAAAGAAAAACAGAGGAGTGACCACGAATGACCTA
>NZ_JBHTKI010000005.1:0-1988 GCF_042675885.1 Metaplanococcus flavidus
CTTAGAATTCTCTTCTCGCCTACCTGTGTCGGTTTGCGGTACGGGCACCTCCCGCCTCGCTAGAGGCTTTTCTTGGCAGTGTGAAATCAGGGACTCCGGGGCATGGTGCCCCTTGCCATCACAGCTCAGCGTATCAGGAATGGGATTTGCCTCATTCCACGCCTCACTGCTTGGACGCGCACAACCAACGGCGCGCTCACCTTATCCTTCTGCGTCCCCCCATTACTCAAACGGCGGGGAGGTGGTACAGGAATATCAACCTGTTGTCCATCGTCTACGCCTATCGGCCTCGACTTAGGTCCCGACTGACCCTGAGCGGACGAGCCTTCCTCAGGAAACCTTAGGCATTCGGTGGACGGGATTCTCACCCGTCTTTCGTTACTCATACCGGCATTCTCACTTCTAAGCGCTCCACGAATCCTTCCGGTTCCGCTTCAACGCCCTTAGAACGCTCTCCTACCACGGAGCTCCGAAGAGCTCCATCCACAGCTTCGGTAATCCGTTTAGCCCCGGTACATTTTCGGCGCAGTGTCACTCGACCAGTGAGCTATTACGCACTCTTTAAATGATGGCTGCTTCTAAGCCAACATCCTGGTTGTCTAAGCAACGCCACATCCTTTTCCACTTAACGGATATTTGGGGACCTTAGCTGGTGGTCTGGGCTGTTTCCCTCTTGACTACGGATCTTATCACTCGCAGTCTGACTCCCAATCATAAATCACTGGCATTCGGAGTTTGTCTGAATTCGGTAACCCGGGATGGGCCCCTAGTCCAAACAGTGCTCTACCTCCAGGATTCTCAAAGATTGAGGCTAGCCCTAAAGCTATTTCGGAGAGAACCAGCTATCTCCAGGTTCGATTGGAATTTCTCCGCTACCCACACCTCATCCCCGCACTTTTCAACGTGCGTGGGTTCGGGCCTCCAGTAAGTGTTACCTTACCTTCACCCTGGACATGGGTAGATCACCTGGTTTCGGGTCTACAACTGCATACTCTGTCGCCCTGTTCAGACTCGCTTTCGCTGCGGCTCCGGCTTCTCACCTTAACCTTGCATGCAATCGTAACTCGCCGGTTCATTCTACAAAAGGCACGCCATCACCCATTAACGGGCTCTGACTACTTGTAGGCACACGGTTTCAGGATCTGTTTCACTCCCCTTCCGGGGTGCTTTTCACCTTTCCCTCACGGTACTGGTTCACTATCGGTCACTAGGGAGTATTTAGCCTTGGGAGATGGTCCTCCCGGATTCCGACGGAATTTCACGTGTTCCGCCGTACTCAGGATCCACTCTGGAGAGAACACCTTTTCGGCTACGGGGCTGTTACCCGGTATCGCGGACCGTTCCAGGTCGCTTCGCCTAACGTGTTCTTTTGTAACTCCGTACAGAGTGTCCTACAACCCCAAGAGGCAAGCCTCCTGGTTTGGGCTGATCCCGTTTCGCTCGCCGCTACTCAGGGAATCGCATTTGCTTTCTCTTCCTCCAGGTACTTAGATGTTTCAGTTCCCTGGGTGTGCCTTCGCATGTGTTATGAATTCACACATGGATACTGCCCCATTACAGGCAGTGGGTTTCCCCATTCGGAAATCTCCGGATCAATGCTCACTTACAGCTCCCCGGAGCATATCGGTGTTAGTGCCGTCCTTCTTCGGCTCCTAGTGCCAAGGCATCCACCGTGCGCCCTTCCTAACTTAACCTCAGTTAAAAAGTTGATCACGTACTGTGATCGTGTCACTTCATGAATTGCGTTGTTTCGTTTTGTTTCAATGTCGTTTTATCCAGTTTTCAAAGAACAAGTGTTGAAAGACCACAAAAAGGCGTTGCCGCCTGAAGGTGAACCTTCAAAACTGAACGCAAAACGTCAACTCAAAACCCGCAGGTTTTGATTCCGATATTATCCTTAGAAAGGAGGTGATCCAGCCGCACCTTCCGATACGGCTACCTTGTTACGACTTCACCCCAATCATCCGTCCCACCTTCGGCGGCTGGCT